>JAFUNW010000081.1 GCA_017472905.1 Bacteroidaceae bacterium | reverse complement strand
CTACAACGACAGGTAATTTACACCGAAGACGAAATCGGACTATCCAAAACAAGCTGTGCAGCCCGAAGACTACGCCGCTTCAACAGCTCCATTTCCATTCGAGAACATTCTTGCCGGCTCACACCGGAAAATGCACCGGAAATCATCGCACAATATGATGTAGTTGTTGACGGATGCGACAACTATTCCACCAGATACCTCATCAGCGACACCTGCGAAGCCTTGCATATACCTTATATATATGGAGCGATTTCTCCCTTAGGCGGGCAAGTAGCCATTCTCTGTCATGGGAAAAATGCTGTAACCTACCGACAGCTTTTTCCGGAAGAGGAAATAAATCACCCGCCCCAAAAAGAAACAATTCAACAGCCTACCCCCGTCATTGGAACAACGCCCGCCATCATTGGAAGCATGCAAGCCAACGAAACACTCAAGCTCATTGCCGGATACGGACAGCCAATCATCAACAAACTGTGGACTATAGACCTACTTTCGCTGGAAACGAACATTATTTCACTGGAAAAATGAATTTATTGAAAGATAATTCGTACTTTTGCCGCCGAATCATTCTTTATAAGTATGAAAATCATTCTGATAACTCCACCGAACTTCTTCATCGAGGAAGACAAAATTCTCACTTCACTCTTTGAAGAGGGACTAGATATTCTGCATCTGAGAAAGCCACAGACTGCACCGATGTATTCCGAACGGCTGCTTTCGCTGATACCCGAGCAATATCATAAACAAATCGTCACACACGACCATTTCTACTTGAAAGAAGAATTCAACCTATTAGGTATTCATCTGAATCACCGAAATCCCAATATCCCGCTCAACTATCAAGGACACGTCAGTTGCTCCTGCCACTCGCTAGAAGAGGTCAAACAGAACAAGCCCCACTTCAACTACGTATTCATGAGCCCCATTTTCGACAGCATCTCCAAGAAAAACTACCTGTCGAACTTCTCGGACAAAGAGCTGAAACAAGCTTCCAAAGAAAACATTATCGACAAAAAAGTAATCGCACTCGGAGGAATATCTGCCGAGAACATCCAAACCATAAAAAGATACGGATTCGGAGGCGTTGCCGTCTTGGGAGACATCTGGGATCGTTTCGATGAACACACAACCATACACTACGAAGAAATTATTCTCCGTTTCAAACAATTAAAAAAGCTGGCAGAATAGCCCCGCAACGACATTCTGACAAAAAAGCAACCAATATCCTAAAACGGGAAGAAAGATACGAAAACATCACAAAGTAATTCATACTTCATAGCCCTTAACTCAAATTTATTTAATATCTTTGCAGCAAAATCAGTCCAATAGAACAGAATAACCTCTCATAATATGAACGAAAGAACATCTTACATGGTATTTTCAGGTACCAAATCGAGATATCTTGCCGAGAAGATATGCGCAAGTCTCGGTTGTGAATTGGGAAAAATGAATATCACCCACTTCGCTGACGGCGAATTTGCCGTTTCTTACGAAGAGTCCATACGCGGACGCGATGTGTTCCTTGTACAATCAACGTTCCCGAATTCCGATAATCTGATGGAATTGTTGCTGATGATTGACGCAGCCAAACGTGCTTCAGCCAAAAGCGTAGTAGCCGTAATCCCCTACTTTGGATGGGCTCGTCAAGACAGAAAAGATAAACCCCGTGTTTCCATCGGAGCCAAGTTGGTAGCCGATCTTTTAAGCGTTGCCGGAATCGATCGCCTCATTACAATGGACTTGCATGCCGACCAAATTCAAGGATTCTTTAACATTCCGGTAGACCACCTCTATGCAAGCGGTGTATTTATCCCCTATATCGAATCGCTTAACCTTGACAATTTAGTAATTGCAGCTCCAGACGTAGGCGGTTCTAAACGTGCCAGCACCTACAGCAAGTACCTCAATGTTCCCCTCGTACTTTGCAACAAACAACGCCTTAAGGCAAACGAAGTGGCCTCCATGCAAATCATTGGAGACGT
>JAFUNW010000080.1 GCA_017472905.1 Bacteroidaceae bacterium | reverse complement strand
CCTCTTTATTGTGTAATAGTTCATAACTAAAATTTGAAGAGCTATGAAACTACCCGATGGTAAAATAGCAATCATGGGAGGAGGTAGTTGGGCTACAGCTATTGCCAAAATAGTAATGAGCCATGAAGACGAAACCATCAATTGGTATATGCGCCGTGATGACCGAATAGAGGATTTCAAGCGTTTAGGTCATAATCCGGCTTACCTAACCAGTGTACGCTTCAATGTGAAACGAATCAATTTCTCGTCAGACATCAATAAAATAGTGAAAGAGTCCGATGTACTGATATTCGTCACTCCATCCCCCTACCTGAAAAGCCACTTAAAAAAGCTGAAAACCAAGCTCAAGGACAAATTTATCATCACGGCTATCAAAGGCATCGTACCCGATGAAAACCTCATTGTATCAGAATATTTTCATAAAATATACGGAGTCCCCGAAGAGAATATTGCTGTTTTAGCCGGTCCTTGTCATGCTGAAGAAGTAGCCCTTGAACGTCTCTCCTATTTGACAATAGGGTGTACCAATCGGGATAAAGCTAAATATTTAGCTAAGAAGCTAGCCAACCACTACATAAAAACATCTGTAAGCGATGACGTTGATGGTATAGAATATAGTTCTGTATTAAAAAACGTATATGCCATTGCTGCCGGAATTTGCAGTGGTTTGAAATATGGTGATAACTTCCAAGCAGTATTAATGGCCAATGCAGTTCAGGAAATGAACCGCTTCCTGAACACGGTTCATCCCATAGAACGAGCCATTGACAGTTCGGTATATTTAGGTGACCTATTGGTTACAGGATATTCAAACTTTAGTAGAAATCGTGTATTCGGTACGATGATAGGTAAAGGATACTCCGTAAAAAGCGCCCAAATAGAGATGGAAATGATTGCGGAAGGATACTATGGTACAAAATGTATTAAAGAGTTAAACAAACACCATCACGTAAACATGCCTATCGTGGATGCGGTTTATAATATCCTATACGAACGAATTTCCCCCATGATTGAAATTAAACTATTGACTGATTCATTTAGATAACCCAATCAAAACATTAATAAAAAAATGGAAAATATTCATTTAAACATTACAAAAGCAGAGCAATTTCTCAATAACGGAGCTATATCAGCATACGAGCCTCAAGTAAAATCCGCGATGGAACTTTTGGAAAAAGGGACAGGAGCCGGAAATGATTTTCTCGGATGGTTACATCTACCATCTAGTATTACCCCCGATCACCTTGCAGACTTGAAAGCGACTGCACAAGTATTACGAGATAATTGTGAAGTTGTAGTTGTTGCAGGAATCGGAGGAAGCTATTTAGGAGCACGCGCTGTAATCGAATCGCTCTCAAACAGCTTTGGATGGTTGAAGAAAGAACAAGACAATCCTATCATTATATATGCCGGAAACAATATCGGAGAAGATTATTTGGCCGAATTAACCGACTATCTGAAAGATAAGAAATTCGGAGTTATAAATATATCAAAGTCCGGTACAACAACTGAAACCGCATTAGCATTCCGCTTGTTAAAAAAGCAATGTGAAGAACAACGTGGAAAAGATATGGCACGTAAAGTCATTGTAGCCATAACCGATGCGAAAAAAGGAGCTGCCCGCATTACAGCCGATAAAGAAGGTTATAAATCTTTCATCATTCCGGATAATGTCGGCGGACGTTTCTCTGTTTTAACTCCGGTTGGATTATTACCTATCGCTACTGCCGGTTACGACATTGACCAATTGGTACAAGGAGCATGCGACATGGAAGAACTAACAGCCATCGAAAAACCTTTTACCGAAAATCCTGCTGCAATATACGCAGCCATCCGTAATCTACTTTATGCCAACGGAAAGAAAATAGAAATTTTGGTAAACTACCAGCCTAAATTACACTACATGATGGAATGGTGGAAACAACTCTACGGAGAATCTGAGGGAAAAGACGGCAAAGGAATCTTCCCTGCATCAGTAGACTTCAGCACCGACCTTCATTCAATGGGACAATGGATTCAAGAAGGAGAACGTACCATCTTCGAAACGGTTATTTCTGTAGAATCTCCCAATAAACACATGGTAGTACCAAGCGATGAAGAGAATCTTGACGGATTGAACTTCTTGGCAGGAAAACGTGTAGATGAAGTAAATAAGATGGCTGAATTAGGAACTCAACTAGCTCACGTAGACGGAGAAGTTCCCAATTTACGTATTTCAGTTCCTACACTTAACGAATACTACATCGGACAGCTCATCTACTTCTTTGAGAAAGCATGTGGTATCAGTGGCTATCTGCTCGGAGTAAATCCTTTCAACCAACCGGGTGTAGAAGCATATAAGAAAAATATGTTCGCTCTCTTGGGGAAACCCGGATATGAAGAAGAATCTAAAAAAATACAAGCCAGACTATAATCTGTTTGGTATCAACTAAAGATTCAAATTCAGAATCAAGACTTTCAGGCGCGAATTACAAAACATGGGAAAGGGGAAACTCTTTCAATTGTTTATGTAATTCGCGCCTGAAAAAGAATCGGATGAGACGACTTCGGAAAAACAAGACGACAAATCCGAACAAAAGATAAACACTGATTGTTTTCCAGAAAAAAAGATAATGAAAAAGATAATCCTTTTGCTCCTATGTATATGTTGCATCCTACCTATACAGGGAGGAGAACGAAAAAAAGTAGCAATCGTACTGAGTGGAGGCGGGGCCAAAGGTGTTGCCCATATTCGAGCTTTGAAAGTAATCGAAGAAGCCGGCATTCCAATCGACTATATCGTAGGAACCAGTATGGGGGCCATTGTCGGAGGATTATATTCCATTGGATACACAACAGCCCAACTAGATACACTTATCCGGAATCAAGATTGGAAATTCTTACTCTCAGACGCAACTGAACGAAAAGAGAAATCCTTAACCAATCGGGAACTCTCCGAACAATACATTTTAACAGTCCCTTTCAATAAAAAGGCCAAGGAGTCCTTAACCGGAGGGGTTATTAAAGGAAGAAATCTCGGTCTTCTGTTTTCAAAGCTAACAGAAGGATACCACGATTCACTCGATTTCAATACATTCCCTATCCCTTTTGCCTGCGTAGCCTATAACCTTGTTGATGGAAAAGAAGTCGTATTCCGAAATGGAGTACTAGCCACAGCCATACGCGCCAGCATGTCCATACCGG
>JAFUNW010000079.1 GCA_017472905.1 Bacteroidaceae bacterium | reverse complement strand
TGATGGGGGTATGGAGTTTCATTGGAGCACCGCAGCGGGAACAGAATTTTACACTCTCGTCCCAATTCAATATCTCTTCCGCTTTGCCGGCCATCAGATATAAATCCAACGAAAGTATATCATACGAAGCTCTTAGTCCGATGGTTCTCAATGCTTCGTTATCCGTTTGGCATTCAAAAGGCTCTTTCAGGTGAAAGGCTCGACAAGGGACTTCGTTCAGAACAGGGAGTTCGTGAATCGTTCCTCCTAGAGAACTCTCTATCGGGGGATTCTCTCCAAATGGAATGTTGTTGTTTTCCAATAAAAGTTGGTCTTTGTGAAAGATAAACCAGTAATACATAATTGTAAAGACAAATCAAATGTAAATGCGGCACAAAATTAGTGATTCTATAAGGAATAACCAATGGTGGGAGAGGGTTTTATTGTGTGATATCAGTGTAGAAACAAAAAAATAATACTTTCAAATCCTATCCGAATGTATTGAAAATCAGTTGTTTCTTATGAAACGGTATGACGAAACATTTGAAGATGGAAAACAGATTCGAAGAAAATAAACTTTCGTACAATCTTCAAAATAGCCCTTTGCTCTCTGAATTCTGTTGGGCAGCAGACTGAATTTTGCAGTGCAGCAAACAAGAATCTGCTGCACTGCGGACCGAACTCCGGCGTGCAGCAAAACGAAGAGAGCGCTTGGGGAATGGAGAGTATGAGGCCCGAATATGTACTTTCATTGTATCTTTATTGAATATCAGAGAGTTATGTGTATAAATGAAAGATGTGAAAAACAATTCTTATTCAGAGAGCATTCAAAAAGAGGATGGAGAAAATTAAGGGAATGGTTTCATCATAAAATATTGTATATCTGAGAATTAATGCGAAAAAGGATGAAGCGTGAAAACACGATGGAAGAATATTTCTTGTTCTTATCTTTTTGTTCTTCGGAAAAACTTTGTACCTTTGTTTTCTCATGGATATTAAAAGATTCAGCTTTTGCAAGTAATATTCCTGCATTTGTGATGCTTTTGATTGTCATTGTCATACTTCCCTCATGCGTCTCTGTCATCCTGAGCGAAGTCGAAGGATCTCGAAAGTTAACAGATGCTCTCTAGTCTCTTTGGAAATACTATAAGATCTTTCGACTCCGTAAACTTCGCTCAGGATGACAAAAGGCCAAGAGACAAGGGATTGTATAATAAAATACGGTCAAATCAATGGGAGGAAATAGGCGATTCTAGATCAGAAACTTAAATAAAAAAGAAATATATGAATCAGATTTTGAAACACGGCATTTGTTCTTTGGCGCTTTTCCTGATGGGGGGAAGTGCAATGGCACAAGGAACGTTGGAAGATTATAAGCGGGCTTACGCTTTGCGCGACAGTTTTTCTCGTCAACGGGTTTATTATTCCGATGTCTATCCGCAGTGGATAGGCGACAGTCATAAATTTTGGTATTTGCGGCATACTCCGGAAGCAGATGAATACGTGTTGGTCGATGCCGACAAGCAAAAGCGAACCTCTTTGTTCAATCGTCAACGTTTGGCCAAGGAATTGTCGGCTGCTACGGGACGCGAGGTCGATGCCGACCGTTTGCGTATGGATCGCATGCGTGTGACGGAGGGAATAGATACGCTCCGCTTTGTGTACGACCGCAAAAAATGGGCTTTCGCTATTCGCAAAGGAAAATTGGTGGATGAGGGAAAAGTGTCGGAGCCGCGTAGAGGAAGACAGCGCCATTGGATGGAAGTGGACGATGAGAAGGGGGGGAATCCGGTGGTTTCACCCGATAGAAAGTACGAAGCTTTCATTCGCAACCACAACGTATATGTGAAAGAACTGGCAACCGGAAAGACGCGGGCTTTGAGTCTGGACGGTACGTTGGGTAATTACTATTCTTCGTATATTCAGTGGTCACCGGACTCTCGTTATCTCTTTTCGACCCGCATCCGTCCGGTAGAGAAACGCTACGTATATTATGTAGAATCCTCTCCGAAAGATCAGTTGCAACCCCGTTTGCACAAGCAGGAATATGCCAAGCCGGGTGATGAACTCCGTTTCAAGGTTCCTTGCATTTTCGAAGTAGAAAAC
Source organism: Bacteroidaceae bacterium (assembly GCA_017472905.1). Lineage (GTDB taxonomy): Bacteria > Bacteroidota > Bacteroidia > Bacteroidales > Bacteroidaceae > Phocaeicola_A. The sequence continues at coordinate 4,513 of JAFUNW010000079.1, read as the reverse complement.
GGACGGGCGGTGATTCCTTCTACGGAACTTTTCGACAAACAATACGACCTGTTTTGGTTTCGTTGGACCGAAGACAGCAAGGCTGTAACCTTTGAATACAACGAGCGTGGCCACCAGACCTATCGTTTGTTGGAGCTTTCAGCCGAGAGCGGTGCGGTGCGTACCGTTGTGGAGGAGAAGAGTGAAACTTTTGTCAATCACCAACGCATGTTCCGTCAATTCCTCAATGGAGGAAAAGAGTTGGTATGGATGAGCGAGCGTGACAATTGGAATCATCTCTACCTGTATGACTACGCACAAGGTCGTGTAAAGAATCAGATAACTCGTGGGGAATGGTATGTTCGCGAAGTATTGCACATCGATGAGCAGAACAGGCAAGTCTATTTCACTGCCAGTGGAATGACGGAGGGGGAAGACCCCTATTTGGTGAAGTATTACCGCATCAATCTGGACGGTACGGGATTGGTACATATCACTCCGGACGAAGGTACACACCGGGCCTATTTCTCACGCGACAGAAAATATGTGGTAGACACCTATTCTTTGGTCGATAAAGCTCCGGAAGCCGCATTGCGCAGCGTGGAAAACGGGCAATTGTTGATGTCATTGGAGAAAGCAGACATTTCTTCTTTGGAAGCAGCCGGTTGGCGTGCGCCCGAAGTGTTTACGGCTAAAGGTCGGGATGGAAAAACGGATATTTGGGGCATTATCATGCGACCGACAAACTTCGACCCCACCAAGAAATATCCCATCATCGAATACATCTATGCCGGTCCGGGCAGTCATTATGTTCCGAAGAACTTTATACCTTATAATAACAACATGACAGCTTTGGCCGAGTTGGGCTTCATTGTCGTGCAGTTGGATGGAATGGGCACATCGTTCCGCTCCAAGAGCTTTGAGGACGTTTGTTACAAGAACTTGAAAGATGCCGGTTTCCCTGATAGAAAAGCATGGATACGTGCGGCTGCGGAGAAATATCCTTATATGGACATTGAGCGTGTCGGCATTTTCGGAGCTTCGGCCGGAGGACAAGAGTCTACCACTGCCGTTTTGTTGCATCCCGAGTTCTACAAGGCAGCCTATTCTTCTTGCGGCTGTCACGACAACCGGATGGATAAAATCTGGTGGAACGAACAATGGTTGGGTTATCCGGTGGGCGACCAATACAAAGAGGGATCGAATGTGGAGAATGCCCATTTGTTGACCCGTCCGTTGATGTTGGTGGTTGGGGAATTGGACGACAATGTCGACCCGGCTTCGACCATGCAGGTAGTCGATGCCTTGATAAAAGCCAACAAAGATTTTGAGTTGGTCGTGCTTCCCGGTGTCGGACATACGATGGGGGAAAGCTATGGTGAGCACAAGCGTTTCGACTTCTTTGTGCGCAACCTGATGGGTGTTCAACCTCCGAAGTGGGAAGATGTGAAGTAAACAAGTATGCAGTTTTACGAAAAGGTAAGCCAATATATCACCGACCATTCTCTTTTTCAGAAAGAGGACAGACTGTTGGTAGCATTGAGCGGCGGGGCAGATTCGGTAGCTCTGCTGCGGGTGTTGCATGCCGGAGGATGGTCGGTACAGGCGGCTCATTGCAATTTCCATTTGCGTGGCGAAGAGTCCGATCGGGATGAAGAGTTCGTTCGCTCGTTGTGTCAAGAACTGGGAATCGTGCTTCATGTGACTCATTTCGATACCCGGGATTGGGCTTCCCGAAAGCATCTTTCCATCGAGATGGCTGCTCGTGAATTGCGCTATGCCTGGTTTGAAGAATTGTGTACCGAACATGCGTTGCAATACGTTGCAGTGGCTCATCATCAGGATGACAGTGTGGAGACAGTCTTACTGAATCTGATACGCGGAACGGGGATTGACGGTTTGCGAGGCATTCGCCCAAAGAATGGTCGCGTGGTACGTCCGTTGTTAGGTGTCAACCGAACCGAAGTGTTGGCCTATTTGGATGCTCTCAAGCAACCCTATGTAACGGACAGTACGAATCTGACCGATGAGTATACGCGCAATAAAATACGCCTGACTCTCTTGCCGCTGTTGGAAGAGGTAAATCCTTCTGTACGGAAGAGCATTTCTGCGATGACCGACCATTTGTCGGACGTTGCTGAGGTGTATGAAGCAGCGATGTTGCAAGCAGTTCAACGAGTAACTGCCGCTGACGGAAGCGAGGTGCTGATAGAACGATTATTGGAGGAAATTGCTCCGAAAGCGATTCTTTTTAAAATCTTCCATCCGTTAGGTTTTACGGCTTCGCAACTGGATGCGATTTATACTTCTCTGTTTGGTGAATCCGGCAAGCGTTTTTTCAGTCGCGACTGGGAGGTGCTGAAAGACCGCAAGCGTTTGTTGATACGTTCGCGTGAAAAAACATCTCCGACCCAATCAAGAGAAAAAAGCGTTCCGATGGTAAACACGTTGCAGTACTTACCGGAAGAAACGACTTGTTTGAATGTCACTACCGGAAAACTTTGCTTTCGTGTAACAGCTTTTACAGAGGACTTTGATATACGAAAGAGTCAGAATGTGGCGAGTTTGGATGCCGACAAAGTAAGTTTGCCGTTGGTTGTCCGGTGTGTACAAACCGGAGATGCCTTTGTTCCTTTCGGCATGAAAGGCCGGAAATTGGTTAGTGATTACATGACCGATCGAAAGTTCAGCCGTTTTCGGAAAGAGCAACAGTTGGTTGTGTGCGATGACTCCGGTCGAATCGTTTGGTTGGTAGGAGAACGGAGTGACGAACGTTTCCGTTTGAAGAAAGGGGAGACACGTCAAGTTTTGGAAATAGAATGGATAGAAAATAAAGAATAGTTATGTTGAAAAAGATAGTAGGAATAGAACCCTTGAGCTTGACAGCTTGGGGAGAAGAAGAGTTGAAGAAATGTGCAGAAGAGGTCATACTGTATGATGACATCCCTTCGGGTGATGCGGAGATTGTGCAACGCATCGGTGATGCCGATGGAGTGTTGTTGAGTTATACATCTACTCTGAGCGGAGAAGCCTTGGCGCAATGTCCATCAGTGAAATATGTTGGAATGTGTTGTTCGCTCTATTCTCCGGAGAGTGCGAATGTGGATATTCATTATGCAAATGCTCATGGCATAACAGTAACCGGTATTCGGGATTACGGTGATGAAGGAGTGGTGGAATATGTCGTGAGTGAGTTGGTTCGTTGTCTGCATGGTTTCGGTCAAGAAGCTTGGGAAGGCATGCCGCGTGAGATAACAGGACTGAAAGTCGGAATTGTTGGATTGGGGAAATCCGGCGGAATGATAGCGGACGCCATGAAGTTCTTTGGTGCGGAAATTTCCTATTTCGCTCGTAGTGAGAAGCGTGCAGCAACGGATAAGGGCTATCGCTTTATGCCGTTAGGGGATTTGCTGGAGTGGAGCGATGCGATTTTCTGTTGTTTGAATAAAAATACCGTCTTGCTACATGCCGAAGAGTTTGCACGCTTGGGAGAGCATAAGATTCTGTTTAATACCGGACTTTCTCCGGCTTGGGATGAGGCTCCGTTCTTGCAGTGGTTGGACAAAGATTCCAATCTTTGCTATTGCGATACCTTAGGTGCATTGGGTAATGCCGATTTGCTCGCACATCCACGTGTTCGATGCATGCAGGTATCTACCGGCCGCACTCGCCAAGCGTTTGACCGCTTGAGCGAGAAAGTGTTGGCCAATTTAAAAAAATACAATGGGTGATGCAATGTTTAGCAGGGTGTTCACTACCGACCATCCTGCTATTTCAGCGGTGGCACTGTAGACATCGATTGTAGCGTGTACTTGTTCGTTTCGGATTTCTACTTTTTGCGTGTCACCCTTGAAGCCCGGAGTCGATTGGATGGTTACCTGCATGTTTTGCGGATTGACAGATGCGCGTGAGGCTGCCACAGTAACATTGACTTTGGTCGGGAACAATTTGATGGCTTCCGATGCTGTTCCTTGGAAAACCACTCGTTGTTCTGTTTGTAAGGAATCATCGTAAACCGGAGTACCTTTTAATGCATCGGGACCTTTTTCATTGAAAAACTGTGCTGTGGCATTTCCCATCAAAGTCGTAGTTTGCAATACATCGAATCCACCGGTTGCGCCGGAAACGATGTAAACACGGGTATGGTTGCTTTGTGCGCAATCTTTCACCTGTTGATAGAAGTCGTCATCGGCTAAAGCTCCGATAGAGAGGGTAATAATGGATGTTCCGTTCTGTAGGGTAGGTATTGCCAACGCTTTCATTGCGGCCGGCGATGCGGCTTCTACCAAAAAGTCCGGTTTTAAAGCCAACAACTCTTCCAGGTTGTCGCATACCGAGCATGGAAATCCTTTTTCTTCCATTTCTTGAGCCAAGCGAACAGCCTTTTCTTTGCTGCGTGACATGACTCCTACCAATTCATACTCTGACAATATTCCTTTGGAGATGGCGTTGGCTACAATCGTGCCCAATTTACCACATCCCACAACGACTAATTTCTTTTTCATTTCTTTAGGCAATATTTTTGTATTAGTTT
>JAFUNW010000078.1 GCA_017472905.1 Bacteroidaceae bacterium | reverse complement strand
GTGAGCAACCATTTTAGGTTCTCCGGTTGTACCGGAGGTGAAATACATCAACATGACATCATCGTTGGTATTCACTTGCTCCGGACGCTTGAAAACGTCTGCATTTTCAAGACCGTTTTGGAAATGATGGAATTCCTCCGGATATTCCGGACCTGCACATATCAACGCTTCAACAGTCGGACAATCCGGCATAGCTGCCAGAATATGATTTGTAATAACGGATTCCCCGGCTGCCACAATCGCTTTAATGCCAGCCGCATTGCAACGATAAACAATGTCTTTCTTTGTCAACAAGTGAGTAGCCGGAATAACTACAGCACCCAATTTATGCAAAGCCAAAATAGAGAACCAAAATTCATATCTGCGTTTTAATATCAACATGACGCAATCCCCTTTTCCTATACCAAGGGATTGAAAGAATGAAGCGGTTTTATCCGATTCACGTTTCAAATCTGCAAATGTAAACTGAACTTCCGCTCCGTGATCATCTGTCCATAAAAGCGCTTTCTTATCCGGCTGTTCTTTTGCATAGACATCTACTACATCATAAGCAAAATTGAAGTTCTCCGGAACATTAATCTTCAGATTTTCTATATAATCCTCTTGCGAGGTGAAAGTCGTTTGTTTTAAAAATCTTTCTACCATTCTCTTATTTTCGTTTAGTTATATAGTTACATTTTCACGTTTACATAATGACCGCCAACAATTTTACCGGTTTACCGTCCAAAGCTCGCAACCCATGAGGCAACAAAGAATCAAAATAGAGGCTATCACCGGGGAATAGTTCTACCTCTTTATCTCCTAAACGTACCAAGAGATGACCTTCCAATAAAAGATTCAATTCCTGTCCTTCATGACTATTGAGATGGATTTTTGCTCCATCCGAAACCGGCTCTACCGTAACGATAAAGGGGTCTACTTTACGACCTCGGAAACCGGATGCCAATGCCTCATATTTATAGGCCTTAGTACGTTCTACGGATACACCGGAACCGGCTCTTGTGAGAAAATAGCTATTCATTTTAGGCTCTTGACCAAACATCAAGACATCTAACGAAATTCCATAACGCCGAGAAATGGCTTGCAATACACTCACAGAGATGTCCACTTGTCCACTCTCCATCTCTTTATATGCTTCTAAGGTCAATCGACAGCTATCCGCAACCTCTTGTTCCGTCAATTCAAGCACTTCACGCAATCCGCGCAAACGTGCGGCTATTTGTTTAATCTGTTCGTTCATATCATATTTTATTATAAATTATCATTTTATCGACTGGCTTTCATAGCCCGTATGATTGCAGAAGAAAATCCGGCATGTTCCAGTTCATTAATACCTTTGATGGTTATTCCTCCCGGAGTCGTCACTTTATCAATCTCAATGGAAGGATGCGTCTCTTCGTTGTTGAGTAGCAAGGCTGCCGCTCCTTTTACACTTTGTGCTACCATTTTTTGTGCATCCTTAGGATAGATTCCCATTTCTACTCCGGCTTGCATGGCTGCTTGAATATATTTCAACACATACGCTATACCACAAGATGTCAAGGCTGTAGTTGCAGCTATCTGGCTTTCTTGTATCAGCATAGCGGTTCCCATCTCCCCGAATAGTTCAACGAAAAACTGCTCTTCTTCTGTTGTTGCATTGCGAGAGGCTATCAAGGTCATACTCTCCATCTGCGAAATAGCAGTATTAGGGACCAAACGAAACATTGTCATTTCCGCATCTCCTACAGCCTCTACCAACTGTTCAAACGTAACACCCGCCGCAATAGATGCAAGGATTTGCCCGGGATGAAACGACAGAGTTTCCAAAACAGGCTTTACCAACCAAGGCTTTACTGCCAAAATGATTATATCTGCTTCGCGAATGGCATCTTGATTGTCTCTTGCCACTTGCATCAAGGGATATTCTTTTTGTAATTCCTGTAATCTTAATTCCGAAGAATCAGAGATTGTTATATCAGCGACATCGACAAGTCGGCCTTTCGCCAATCCTTGAGCTATCGCTCCTCCCATATTACCTGCACCAATAATCGTTATTTTCATTATTTAAGTATCTTTCCGTTAATGGTTGCAAAGATACGCATATTACGGTTTTTTGCTTTCTTTTTTGAAAGAAATTATACCAAAAGATAGGGAAAATGGATATTTATTAACGATTTTTCATCGTTTTCTTTTGTATCAGTATAAAAAAGACTATTTTTGCAAACAATCTTTTAATTAAAAAATTAATCCTTATGAAAAAGTATTTAGCAGAAATGATTGGTACTATGGTGTTAGTACTAATGGGATGCGGCATAGCCGTAAGTCTTAATTGTGGTGTAGACGCAGCTTCCGTTGTAGGCACAGCCATAGCTTTCGGATTGGCAGTTGTTGCGATGGCTTATACAATCGGTGGTATCAGCGGATGCCATATTAATCCGGCCATTACATTGGGTTGTTTATTAAGCGGCCGCATGAATGGAAAAGATGCAGCCATGTATATGCTATTCCAAGTAATTGGTGCATTTATCGGTTCTGCATTGTTAGCTGTTTTAGTTTCAGGATTAACTCCCGGTGGAACTACGACCGGAGCCAATGCTTGCAGCGGTGATGTTGTAAACGGTTTGATAGCAGAAATCGTATTGACGTTTATCTTTGTATTGGTGGTATTAGGAACGACCGATGCTAAAAAAGGAGCCGGTAATTTTGCCGGATTAGCAATTGGTCTTTCATTAATCCTCATCCATTTAGTAGGCATTCACTACACCGGTACATCTGTGAATCCGGCTCGTAGCATCGCTCCGGCAGTATTTGAAGGAGGTAAAGCTTTAAGTGAATTATGGGTATTTATCGTTGGACCGTTTATCGGTGCAGCCCTTTCTGCCCTTGTTTGGAAAATAATCGGAAATGACAAATAAATCGTTTCTATTTAACAACTATTAAAAAGAGGATGCGCGCATCCTCTTTTTTTATTTATTCCCCTTTATTCTCTGTGATCTGCTCCCCACAACATTTTCTCACGCAACGTATTGAAAAAATGGTGATGATTACGCTTGACCACATGTGTGTTAAACGGAGCACGCCGAATCGTTACAATCGAACCTTCTGAGCAAGTCTCACTACGTCCATCAATTGCCACTAAGAAATTGTGACTGCGGCTTCCCACCTCCAATGTAATTTCCCAATCATCACAAAGTACAATCGGACGCACATTCAGACTGTGGGGGGCTACCGGAGTAATTGCGATTGTACCTGCACGAGGCACCATAATAGGTCCTCCTACACTCAACGAATATGCAGTAGAACCTGTCGGCGTGGAAACAACCAGTCCGTCTGCTTGATAGGTTGTCAAGAAATCCCCATTGACCGAAGTGCGAATGCTTATCATGGAGGAACTATCCCGTTTAAGCACTGCGATTTCATTCAAAGCGAAAGGATAGCCTTGAAGCTTTTCTCCTTTCAAATCAATGTGCAACATGGCACGTTGTTCGACTTGATAATGTCCC
>JAFUNW010000077.1 GCA_017472905.1 Bacteroidaceae bacterium | reverse complement strand
GGTAAGCAAGAGTATCTTAGCTGTCCCCCTGTCTTAGGGGGACGAGTGTAGCGAAGCGAAACGGAGGGGGTGGGAGAAAGTAAGCGCAGTATTCAATAAGTAAGTGTTAACCCCTCAGTCCTCCGGACAGCTCCCCTAAGACAGGGGAGCATTTGGGCGTACGGTTCTTAAACTGTGTCGGTTTTTGTTTGTTTTTCCTCATTCTTTGTCATGCTGAGCGCAGTCGAAGCATCTTCTTGGCTTGTCCTTTTTTCAAGATCCTTCGACTCCGTAAACTCCGCTCAGGATGACAAAGAGAATAGTATAGCCAGGGTATCGGCCTCTATCTCCCCCAAGAGCAAAGCGATATCTCCTTTTATCTCCCTTTATCTCCTTTTAAAAAGCTCCTTCGACTCCGTTCAGGACAAATGCAAGGATGCCTCTTTTCAATTCTCTTAGAGAATCTGCATTTTGATTCCAACGGCGAGGCTGAGTATATCTTTGGGCTTCAAGTAGCTTGGGTTTGTAAACAGGCTGGCGATGTAGAGATCGCAGGTGCTGAACTCGTAATAGGCTGTGATGCTTTTGGCGAAGTATCTCCGCTTCTTGCTTATTTGGTGGGTAAATCGTTGTCCGAGGAAGATGTGTGTGCGGATGCGTGTGGAGAAACCGTAGTATCCTTTGGGGTAGCGGTCCGGTTCGTCCACCCAAAATTCTTCGCTGAAGATGGTGTTGAAGAAGAGTCCGCAGGTAAGCGGCTCCACAGACATTTGCGGGTTCAGTTTGATGCTCCAAGGGGTGTAGTTCTGCTTGAGGGTGAAAGTGATTTTGCTTTTGTCGGAATGGTATTTGGGCAAGTATCCCCAGAGGAGTGTCGTTTCCCACTGGTCGCGTTTGCCGTAGTCCCATCCGAATCCGGCAGACAGGAATCCGATGCTTCCGGCATATTGCGTCACGAGGTGCGAAGGAATCAGCTTTGTCCAATTGACGTGGTAGTTTCGTACCCATTTGTCGTATCGGGTACGGGTTGTGTCTGATAGAACTTCGGGTGTTTCGGCATGCAAGAAGCAGATTCCGCAGAGGAGAAGCAAGATGCTAAAAATCAATCGTCTCATAGCTATATCCTTTCGGGTGAATGGTGAATAACAGGTATTTTCTCTTTTGGATGTTGCTGACCTGATGATACAGCAGACCGTCTCCGAACAGGTCGGAGGTCATGAGCTTGTGTCCATGTCCATAGATGCAACACATGGGTGTTGGAAAATGGCGGATGTATTCTTGAAAGATGTCGGCCACGTTGTTGTTGAACTGTTCGTCCATCGGTTTCACGTGCATGGCAAAGAGGGTTCGTGAGGCTTCGGACGGGAACGAGTCGCGCTCTTGCTTTAAAAAATGAAAGTCCGGGACAGGTTCGGAGTAGTCGAACTCCATCGCGTTGGTGTTGAGACAGACAAAGCGGACGTCTCCGGCAGTGAAAGCAAAGTTCGGCTCCCCGAAGACTTTGCGGAATACCTCTTCGCCCGTACCCAAGCAGTCGTGGTTTCCGAGCAGGCAGACGTAAGGCATCTTCAGTCGGTTCAGAATGTCGCGTTGCCAGAGCAATTCCTTGGTTGCTCCGAAGTCCGAGAGGTCTCCGCCATGCACCACAAAGTCGATGTCGCTTCTTTGGTTGATGGCTTTGACGGCCTTTTCCGTTTCATCGTACCATCGTTGCGTGTCGCTGATGAAGGCGAATCGGAACGAGTCTCTGCCGGCCAACTCTTCTTCAATGCGATAAATGTTTCTTCGGTTGATGTTTGTTGCACCCTTGATGCGTGCATCGTAGGGATGGTATTCTATCGTGTCGCATCCGGTCAAGGAGAAGAGGAAAACCAGTATGCCGATGATTGTGCGGAATGTCTTCATTTTGCAGTCTGTCAGATAAATCAGAGTGCAAAGGTAACCCTAAAAAACGGGCGAGAGGTAATGTAAAAGGATGGAGAAATGTTCCGTTTGGGCACTTCTCCATCCTTTTTTGAAGCATAAGTTCTAGAGGGATCGGCTCTTTGTATTCCGAATGGTGTTCTTTTTCATTTGCTTTTAGGTCTCCGATTCCTTCAAACGTGCAGCCATGAGTGCTCCCAATGCTTGGCAGGCATCGTACACCTCTTCCAAACGCCCTTGTCTCATCTCTATCGGTGAACCGACCGGTTCGAATCGGGCCGCTTCGGTCAGTGCGGCGATGCGCCGCAGCGACTGCCCGGCCCACGTGAACGAACCGAAGAACGAGAAGAGTCGGTTACGGACTCCGCGTGCCACAATTTTTTTAATCAGCGCCTCCATCTCAGGAAAGAGGTCGCCGTTGTAGGTAGGTGCGCCCACCATCAGTCCCCGGTGGCGGAAGACATCGGCCAGGATGTAGGAGTGGTGTTTTTGGGAGACATCGTGCAGCACAATGTCGCGCACTCCGGCTTTGGAGGCAGCACGGGCTATCACTTCGGCCATGCGTGCCGTGTTGCTGTACATGCTTCCGTAGCAGATGACCAGTCCGTTGTCGGCTTCGTAGCGACTCATGCGGTCGTAGAGAGTGAAGACGTGGGGAATCTCTTCGGTCCATACGGGGCCATGTGCCGGACAGACCATCCGTATCTCCAGCCCTTTCAGCTTGTGTAATGCCTTTTGTACCTGCGGTCCGTACTTCCCGACAATGTTGGAATAGTAGCGGACCATCTCGTCCCAATATCGTGCGGAGACGATGAATTTGTCTATCACACCGCCGTTCAGTGCTCCGAAACATCCGAAGGCATCGCCGGAGAAGAGAATGCCACGCTCGTAGTCGAAAGTGACCATTGTTTCGGGCCAGTGCACCATCGGTATCAGGTGGAAGCGGAGCCGATACTTTCCGAGTGTGAGCACATCGTTCTCGTTTACCGTCAGTCGGTTTCCTCCGGTGCGATAGAAACCGTCAATCATCCGTTGGGTCTGTGCATTGCCCACCAACGTGATGTCGGGGTATTCGCGACATATCCGGTTGATGGCTCCGGAGTGGTCCGGCTCCATGTGGTTGATGATGAGGTAGTCTATCGGCCGGTGTCCGATGGCGCGGCGTATTTCGGACAGAAAGGTGTCGAAGAAAGCTGCGTCTACCGTGTCGATCAGCGCAACGTGGTCGTCCACCAAGAGGTAGGAATTGTATGAAATCCCTTCCGGCAAAGGCCAAAGCCCCTCGAACAATCCTTTTGTCCGGTCGTTCACACCTACGTAATAGAGGTTTTCAGTCAGTTTCATATTCATTTTATCTTTTAAGTTTGGTTTTTGATTCTCTTATTTCTTCGCGCGCGCGTATATATAATAAGGTGTACTTTAATCAACCGAAAAGCATGCTGAAAGGTTCAAAGGCCTGCGTTTCTTTTTGGCCGGTCGCTCCTGAAAATCTGCTGCCTTGCTCACGAAAATCTGCTGCACGGCGGAGCAATTTTTGCCGTGCAGCAGACGAACTTTTGCTGCACGGCAAACCGAACTCTGCTGCACGGCAGATTTTTGGGAGCAACCGGCGCCTTTTTTGTTTGCTTGGAGCAAGAAAAAGTGTGAAAAGGGGACATTCTGCTTTGTTTTGTGCAACTGATTGAAAAAAAGCCTCTTAAAAACCTTTGTCGGTTGAGAAAAAATGCCTACCTTTGCAGGCCGATTATTATCAAAATGAGATAAAAGATTAATTTATAGCATATTATCTCATTCTCTTGTGTCCGAAGAGAACGGGCTTATGCTATTGTTTTTTAGTAGTTAAACAATTTAAAAAAGATTTTAGAGTGGATACTTTAAGTTACAAGACCATTTCTGCAAACAAGGAAACGGCAACCAAAGAATGGGTTGTTGTGGATGCTACCGACCAGGTGTTAGGCCGTCTCGGTACGAAAGTTGCGAAACTGTTGAGAGGAAAGTACAAACCTAACTTCACTCCCAACGTAGATTGCGGTGACAATGTGATTATTATCAACGCAGACAAAGTGAAATTGACCGGAAACAAGTGGACCGATCGTGTTTATCTCCGTCATACAGGCTACCCCGGTGGTCAAAGAGAGATGACTCCTGCCGCTTTGATGGCTCGTCCGAACGGTGAAGAGAAATTGCTCAAGAAAGTAGTGAAGGGCATGTTGCCCAAAAACCGCTTGGCATCTCAATTGCTGGGTAATCTTTATGTATATGCAGGTAGCGAGCACAAACATCAGGCTCAAAATCCGAAGTCAATCGATATAAATTCACTTAAATAAGAAACATGGAAGTAGTAAACGCATTAGGCAGACGTAAACGCGCTATCGCTCGTGTATACGTTAGCGAAGGTACAGGAAAGATTACTATCAACAAAAGAGATTTGACTCAGTACTTTCCTTCAACCATTCTTCAGTATGTGGTTAAGCAACCGTTGAACAAATTGGAGGTTGCCGAGAAATATGATATTAAGGTAAATCTTTACGGTGGTGGTTTCACCGGCCAATCTCAAGCATTGCGCTTGGCTATTGCCCGCGCTTTGGTGAAAATCAATCCGGAAGACAAGAAGACTTTGCGTGCAGAAGGCTTCATGACTCGCGATTCACGCGCTGTAGAGCGTAAGAAACCGGGACGTCCCAAAGCACGTAGAAGATTCCAGTTCAGTAAACGTTAATTTTGGGTTTGGAAGTTGCTTGATTGAACACTTCATCGGGATGTGTATGCATGCCGCTTGAAAAACTCAATTGTAACGAACTGAAAAATACGTTTAGAATCTAAACTGTCGGGATTCTTTGTGGACGAAAGACTACCTGATGGTTGGTGAACAAAAAAGGCCGCATCTCTTCGCGGAGGCGGTTGATAGCTAAAAAGAATGTAAACGAATAAAAAAAGAAAAGAAAATGTCAAGAATTAATTTTGATACATTATTGGAAGCCGGTTGCCACTTCGGTCACTTGAAAAGAAAGTGGAATCCTGCAATGGCTCCGTATATCTTCATGGAACGCAATGGTATTCACATCATTGACCTCCATAAGACTGTTGCAAAGGTAGAAGAAGCTGCCCAAGCAATGAAGCAAATCGTAAAATCAGGAAAGAGAATCCTGTTTGTTGCTACTAAGAAACAAGCAAAGCAGGTGGTTGCTGAGAAAGCAGCCTCTGTAAACATGCCTTATGTAATTGAGCGTTGGCCGGGTGGTATGTTGACAAACTTCCCCACCATCCGTAAGGCTGTGAAGAAGATGGCTACCATCGACAAATTGACAAGCGATGGTACTTATTCAAACCTTTCAAAACGCGAAATCCTGCAGATTTCCCGTCAACGCGCCAAGTTGGACAAGAACCTTGGTTCTATCGCTGACTTGACTCGCTTGCCGTCAGCTCTTTTCGTTGTAGACGTATTGAAAGAGAACATCGCTGTTCGCGAGGCTAACCGTTTGGGTATTCCCGTATTCGGTATCGTGGATACAAACTCAGACCCCAACAACATCGATTTCGTAATTCCTGCCAACGATGATGCTACCAAATCTATCGAAGTAATCTTGGATGTTTGCTGCGCTGCTATCCAAGAAGGTTTGGAAGAGAGAAAAGCTGAGAAAGTAGACATGGAAGCTGCCGGAGAAGCTACGACTCCCAGAGCCGGTAGAAAAAGAGGTGCTTCAAAAGCTCGTGTAGAAAAAGCAGAAGAAAGTGCACCTGCTGCACCTGAAGTTGCTGAAGAGACTGAAGAGGCATAATACATAAGACGTTGAGAATTGAAAATTGATGATGAAAACGTCTCCGGACTTTGTCGGACGGACATGCTTTCATTCTCAATTCTCAATTCTCAACGTTGCTTTTTATGAAGAATTATTAATAACCTAATTAAATAGAAATACAATGGCTGTAACAATGGCTGAAATTACCAAGCTCCGCAAAATGACCGGCGCTGGTATGATGGATTGTAAGAACGCCTTGAATGAAGCTGAAGGCGATATCGATAAAGCAATGGAAATTATCCGTAAAAAAGGACAGGCTGTAGCTGCAAAACGCTCTGACCGCGAAGCTTCTGAGGGTTGTGTGTTGGCGAAGGCTGAAGGCGGATTTGCTGCCATCATTGCTTTGAAGTGTGAAACTGACTTCGTTGCAAACAACGTTGACTTCGTGAAGTTGACTCAAGATATCTTGGACTTGGCTGTAGCTAACAAATGCCAGACTTTGGAAGAGGTGAAAGCTTTGACTTTGGGTAACGGAACCGTACAGGATGCTGTAACCGACCGCAGCGGTATCACCGGTGAGAAGATGGAACTTGATGGTTACATGACCGTAGAGGGCGAATATACTACCGTTTACAACCACCAAGGAAAGAACCAACTCTGTACACTCGTGGCTATGAACAAGGCTGCAGAGGCTGCTGCTAAGGGTGTGGCTATGCAGATCGCTGCCATGAATCCGTTGGCAATCGATGAGGATGGTGTTTCTGAAGAGGTGAAGAACGCAGAAATTGCCGTTGCTGTTGAGAAAACCAAGGCTGAGCAAGTTCAGAAAGCTGTTGAGGCTGCTTTGAAGAAAGCCGGAATCAATCCTGCTCATGTGGATAGCGAAGACCACCTGGAGAGCAACATGGCTAAAGGTTGGATTACTGCTGAGGATGTAGCTAAGGCTAAGGAAATCATTGCTACTGTTTCTGCAGAGAAAGCTGCCAACTTGCCGGAAGCTATGATTCAGAATATCGCCAAAGGTCGTTTGGGCAAATTCTTGAAAGAGGTTTGCTTGCTCAACCAAGAGGATATCATGGATGGCAAGAAGACTGTACGCGAAGTGTTGAAAGAAACTGATCCTGAATTGAAGATTGTTGCTTTCAAACGCTTTACTTTGCGTGCTGAATAATTCCAAACGCTGAATTATAATACAAGAAAAGGCTGCAGCAGAAATGTTGCAGCCTTTTTTCGTATGCTATGATTTATCGTCTGCTTCCGGAGGAGCGAGAAGAGGTGCTTCTTTCGTTGCTTCTTCTGCCGGAACGAGTGGAATTGCTATTGCGGTTGGAGTTGTCTTCTCGGCGCTCTACTCGCGTTCGGGTGCTCCTGTTTGTCTGATTATTGTTCTTTGGCGGGTTGTTGTAGTCTTTCCGGATATCCTCTTTTCTTCCTTTTTCATTTTGTGGCCTATTGCCTTGTTGTTCTTGTCGTGGACGTGCAGTCGGTTGGTTGGCTTTCCCGTTTCCTACATGGAAAGTAGGAGGTTGTTGTTTATTCGGACGTGTTGCATCTTTCGAGGGCTTGTGTCCGAAATCGCGTTGCGATATTTTTCGATAGTTCTTGTCGTGGAACATGCTGTGGTGCTTCTCGTAGATGTTGTGAGAATAGTGTTCGTGGAAATGTTTCCGGTAGAACGATTCGTGGCTGAAGTGTTTCCGATGGTGCGCCCCGTTGTAACTATGGTAAAGCTTCGGTAGTGCGAAATGGAAGAAATGCCTGTCCTTGTAGTGCAGGTAAATCCGGAAATACCATTGTCCTCTGGAAGCATAGATGGGACGGAAGAAATAGTCCGCTTCCATGAATTCTACGTATTGTCGGCTTGTCAGAATCCATCGCATGTCTTCGTTTCGGATGTCGAGTAAGCGGTAATAATCGTTGATGGCCCAATCCTCACCTCGGGTAACGAACGGCATGAGGTGGATGGCATTGTTTACAAAATCGAAGTTTACTTCGTAAGCATCGTTGTACTGATAATATGAGAGGTGAAGCTCATACCTCATTCGGTCGGTGATAAATCGTGCGTTTTCTCTGATTTCGTTTATAGAGACGCCTGCTCGTGTTGTGATGGAGATGCCTAACAGACAAATCATCATTGTTAGTTTCATCAATCTTTTCATCGTGTTAATTTTAAGTGGTTTATAATCAGATATAGGGGATAACTACCTCCGGTTTGTGGCAACAAAAGGAGCTCCCAAGTATATAGTTGTGTTTTATCCTTCTTTCTGTTGCGGCGCTTTGAACAGGGTCGTATAGCGTACCGAATCGTTGAGTAACTTGACAGCCTCTTCCACTTCAGGGTCGGCTTTCAATTGCTGTATGATGCTTCCCTGCTGATAGTAATAACGTTTCACGATTTCGTGTGCAATGATTTCTTTAATATCCTTTGCATAGCGGTCAAGATCATTGGCCAAGTTATGGGTCAGCTTCTTTTCCAATGCCTCAAATTCGGGTTGGGCATTCTCCAGATATCCTTCAAATTCCGCAATTTCCTTGAGCTTTTTTAAGGCTCCTTCGCTTTGTTTGTCGTACTTGAAGTCCGATGCCATCACTTTTTCCTTGAACTCCCGGTAGTCTTCATCGGTTATTACAAACTCTTCGGGCGAAGGAATGGTGGGGTGTTTGCGTGCATAGTCGGTTCCATAATCAAGCAAAACGTCATCGTTGAGCAGATAGAAGAGGATGTTGGCT
>JAFUNW010000076.1 GCA_017472905.1 Bacteroidaceae bacterium | reverse complement strand
TAAATGGCCAAGTATCTTAAGATAAATGAGCAAGTATCCTAAGATACTTTGCCAAGTATATTAAGACCCTAAATTAACTACATTATAAAGCATAAAGAACTCAGCTTTTCATCTGAAACTACATTCTTTTTACGATTCCTCTGAGTGTGGGTCTGGTGAGGGCTGAAAATCACACTAATTATTTTTATGCAACAATCATTTTTGCAACATTTCGGTGAAGAAGCCAAGTATCACATCTTCTCCCCCTATCGGGTGTGTCCTTTGGGTGCACATGTCGACCACCAACATGGTTTGGTAACCGGATTTGCCTTTGACATGGGAGTCGATCTGCTGTTCAATGTTACGGACGATGGAAGTGTCAGTTTACGCAGTCTCACCTTTGAAGGAGACATAGATTTCGATATCACCCGTCCTACACAAGTAAAAGAGGGTAACTGGGGAGACTATGCGCGGGGAGCCAAATTCGCACTGAAGAAACGCTTCGTGCTGACCAAAGGTATCCAAGGAGTCATCAAAGGAAGCCTGCCTATCGGTGGTCTCTCTTCCAGTGCTGCCGTACTGATAGCCTATGTCATGGCTTTTGCCAAGGCAAATAACATCACGCTTACTCCGATGGAGGTTATCAAGATAGCCAGCCAAGCCGAACGTGAATACATCGGACTCTCCAACGGTATTCTCGATCAAGCTTGTATCGCTTTGAGTGAAAAAGATGCTCTGCTTTTCCTTGATACCGACACCGAACAATACCGCATCATTCGCCGCAATCCGCGTATGCCGGAGTTTGAACTGGCCATTATCTTCAGCGGACTCACCCGTAGTTTGGTCAATAGCGACTACAACCTGCGCGTGGCAGAATGCAAGACTTCCGCATGGAACATGATGGCCTATACCGGTATGCCGCTGAAGAGTTTGGATAAGACCTTTCTTCGGGACGTACCTAAGGAAACATACGACCTGACCAAGGAGAAAATGCCTCCCCGTTTCGCTCGGCGTGCCGAACATTTCTACAGTGAATACAAACGGGTGCGCAAGGGAGTCACCGCTTGGGAAACCGGTAACCTGCAACTCTTTGGTCAACTCAGTTTTGAAAGTTGCGAAAGCAGTATCAAAAACTACGAATGCGGAAGCGAAGAACTCATCGCCATCTACAACATCATGCGCCAGACCGATGGCATCTACGGAGGTCGTTTCAGTGGGGCCGGTTTCAAAGGAGCCTGCATCGCCCTTGTTGACCCGGGCAAGCGAGAAGAAATCCGTGAACAGATAACTTCGGAATACCTCCGTATGTTCCCTGAATATACCGAAACATTTGAAATTCATTTTTGCAAAACAGATAACGGAGCAAGATTCATTTGAGAATTAAAAATTAAAAGTTAAAAATTAAAAGCTAAAAGTTAAAAATTAAAAGCTAAAAGTTAAAAATTAAAAATTAAAAGCTAAAAGTTAAAAATTAAAGGAGTCTGCATAAAGCTACGTACCGCATGGGCTAAGTTCCCGAATGGCCGGCAGTTTTCTTCTTTGTTATCTTTATTTCCCTTTGGTCAGTCGAAAACCTCTTTTTTGATTTTTCGTTAAGGTATGGTCTTTCCTTTTGCTGCCAAAAGGAAGAAAGCAAAATAAATCAGTTTGAAATGAAAAATATTGTTATTGCCGCCGGTTACGCCACAAGATTAGGTGAGCTGACCAAAAACTTCCCCAAACCATTGCTGAAGATAGGCAACAACACCATCTTGGGACGCATGTTGGACGACATCGACCGTATCCCCGATATAGATGAACACATCATCGTCACCAACCACAAGTTTGCCCCCATTTTTGAAGAATGGGCAAAGGAGCAACATTACACCAAACCCATCACCATCATCGATGACGGAACGGAGAGCAACGAAACAAGATTGGGAGCTGTTTGTGATTTGCTTTATGCCTTAGACCAATTGAACATCAACGATGATATGTTGGTCGTAGCAGCAGACAACATCCTCTTCTTCTCTTTCCAAGAGTTCGTAGATTTTGCCAAGGCAAAACAGACCAGCTGCATCATGTGTCACGAGCAACCGAGTATAGAGAAATTGCAACGCACAGGTGTCATCGTCATGGATGAGCAGAACAGAGTCCTTAACATGGAAGAAAAACCCCAAGTACCGAAGAGTCATTGGGCCGTCCCGCCTTTTTATATCTATAGGAAAGAAGACCTCGACCTTGTTCGTCACAGCGTAGAAAACGGATGCGGCAAAGATGCTCCCGGCAATCTGGCCCATTATATGGTAGAAAAGACCACGATGCACGCTTGGCCCATGAGTGCCGGACGGTTTGACATCGGAAGTCTGGATACCTACAAGGAGGCTTGCGAGAGGTTCGGGAGAGCAAGGATAAAAAACCGTTAATCCGTTGGCGGATTGGGAGAAAAGGTTTATCTTTGCAAAAGAAGAACATCAAAAGGAGACTTATTTATGCCACAGATTATCGTATCAATTGACAATTATTCCACAATCGACAAGATAGTGAATGCCATCAAAATGTTGAAGGGCGTATCTGATGCACATGTTTGGGAGCAAGATTTTCAGATGCCTACTCAACAAATTGAGCGGAAGTATTCAGCCCGTATCAACAAATTGCGTAGTCTGTGTGGAAAGGGCATATCTCAAGAAGATATAGACAACGATGAACGCTTAGCCTATTTGTTGCAAAAATGAAAAAAGTCTTTCTTGACACAAATATTCTGTTGGATTTCATCACAGAGCGTGAAGGAGTAGAAGAAGCCTCTTCCATTTTGCAGTTGGGCGAGGAAGGACAGATTGGTTTAACAACTTCGTTTCTGACAATGGCAATGTGGCATATGTTGCTCGCAAAGGACGGAATCAAGCAGACTTGTACGAACT
The DNA here is from genome assembly GCA_017472905.1 of Bacteroidaceae bacterium. GTDB lineage: Bacteria > Bacteroidota > Bacteroidia > Bacteroidales > Bacteroidaceae > Phocaeicola_A. The sequence goes on along the minus strand of JAFUNW010000076.1, from coordinate 746 downwards.
GATGCGAGGACTTTCAGAAATGGTAGAAGTCTTGAAAATGGATGAAAAACAATTTCAAGAAGCTTTGTCTATTTTCTCCACAGATTTTGAAGATGTTCTACAATTTGTATGTGCCAAGACCTTTGAATGTGATGTCATTGTTACACGCAATAAAAAAGATTTTAAGTTCAGTACGATAAGAATATTGTCTCCCGAAGAGTTCCTATCATCATTCTGAACTGTTATCACCCCTTTCAACCACTCATCCCGCATCCACTAATTCCCTTGTGTGACCACTCGCTCGTTGCTTGTAGTTCATCACTCGTCGCTTTTATAGACTTCAAGTTCACGAATTATACTTCGTGAGCAAAGTGCAATTATGTTAAACCTGGCCATCTACAGTAGATTTCGCACCCAGATAATGGGTGTTGCTACGATATTCATCATATTGTGTCATGCAAATGAGAATATAGAACATTTGCCTGATATACTTCGCCGTATATTGGTTTATGGGAATTATGGAGTAGATATATTTCTGTTTGTATCAGGAATGGGGATGTTTTATTCTCTGAATAGTATAAAGGGGAAGAATATATCTATACATAAATGGTTGGTGAAAAGCGCATAGTCGCTAACTCATGAACTTCTCAGCTCACCTCCTGGGACGTTGTGATTATCAGAACCTCATGCCTGTTACCATCGGTATCAAGGCAAACAACAAACGTTTAAATTACAACTCAATACTTTGAACTCTTCCTTTAGAGGGG
>JAFUNW010000075.1 GCA_017472905.1 Bacteroidaceae bacterium | reverse complement strand
GACTGTAAGACATTCCTCCCCCACTCTGTCAAAGTAAGAGAAGCCGGAAAAGGATACAACCTCATTACGATTGACCAACTAAAGAGCGGAATGAATTGGGAAAATAGTTTTTTCACATTCGACAGCCAACAATATCCCCACGCAGAAGTTATAGATTTAAGATAAAACAGATACGAAAATATAGAGATTATGACAACAGAAAGAGTTAGATGTTTAATCATCGGTTCCGGACCGGCCGGATATACCGCCGCCATTTATACCGGACGTGCCAACTTGTCCCCCGTACTGTATGAAGGATTGCAGCCTGGCGGACAATTAACCATTACTACCGAAGTGGAAAACTTTCCCGGATATCCCGAAGGTATCGGTGGAACAGAGTTAATGGACGATTTACGTAAACAAGCAGAACGCTTCGGCGTAGACATTCGTACCGGAATTGCGACCAAAGCCGATTTAAGTCAAGCTCCATACAAAATAACCATCGATGATGAGAAAATCATCGAAGCTGACACCGTTATCATCTCAACCGGAGCGACTGCCAAATATTTGGGATTGGAAGACGAGAAGAAATATGCCGGCATGGGAGTCAGTGCCTGTGCTACATGCGATGGTTTCTTTTACCGCAAAAAGACTGTTGCCGTTGTCGGTGGTGGAGACACAGCTTGTGAAGAGGCTATCTACCTGGCCGGATTAGCAAGCAAAGTCTATCTGATTGTACGAAAACCTTTCTTGCGTGCCAGCCAGATTATGCAGGACCGTGTAATGAGCAACCCCAAGATAGAGGTGCTGTTTGAACACAATACGGTTGGCCTGTTTGGTGAAAACGGTGTAGAAGGCGCACACGTTGTAAAACGAATGGGTGAAGCAGACGAAGAACGATACGACATTGCCATTGACGGTTTCTTCCTCGCCATTGGCCACAAGCCCAACTCCGATATATTCAAAGAATACCTGGATACGGACGAAGTTGGATACATCCTAACCGAAGGAGCTACTCCACGAACAAAGGTCCCCGGAGTATTCGCAGCCGGAGATGTGGCTGACCCACACTATCGACAAGCAATCACTGCTGCGGCCAGCGGATGCAAGGCTGCCATCGAAGCAGAACGTTACCTATCAGAGAACAACCTGTAAACTATCTCTGACTGTTCTATGGGATACAGGAATGCCCTACTGAAGAAAAACCAAGCATTCCTGTATCCCAAACTTATATACCGTCTTCCTTGCTATGCTCCCATTCTTCGTTATATATAAAGAGTTAAAGCGTCATCGGAAATTAGCCACCAGACGACACCCGATGTTCGAACAAAACAACTTCGCAAAAATCTTCATCTTTTGCGGCATCTTGTTTTGGGCAGCCTATATGCTATTCCTCGGAACCATGCTCCCTTTCGCTTTTTCCAATCTATTCCCGAACATGGAAGCATACCATATACTGAATCAAGGAGCCATCTATTTGCTATTCATAGACTTTCTGACCCGCTTCTCCTTCCAGAAAGCGCCCACACAAGAGATTAAGCCCTATCAACTGCTCCCTCTTCCACGCAACCGGATATTGGATTGCTTTCTGATACAATCAGCTTGCAGTTCATACAATTTCTTCTGGATGTTTTTACTGGTTCCTTTCGCCTTTCTGTCTCTTTTTCGTTTCTACGGATTCATCGGAGTTTTCGGATTTCTATTCGGTTGGTGGCTTCTGATGCTGATCAATAATTATTGGTTTCTACTCTGCCGCATGCTGATAAACGAAAAGATCGGCTACATTCTACTCCCTTTCAGTGTCTATCTACTATGGGGGATGATAGAATACATTCCCCAAGGCAACCTGCTCAGTCAATTCTCCATGAATTTCCTCGAAGGATTTTTCCTTTGGAACCCGTTTACCTACATCGCAACCATTGCTTCCATTCTTGCAATGGCCTTGTTGGTTCGTAAACTCGAAGAAACATGTATCTATCGGGAATTGGGAAAAACAGAAAGCACTTCGCTGAAAAGCGTATCTGAATACAAATTCCTCGATCGGTTCGGAGATACCGGCGAATACCTGAAACTGGAAATCAAACTGACCGTACGCAACAAAATGGTGCGTTCACAATTCATACTCGGGGTTGTTCTGATGATTGTCTTTTCGCTTCTATTGAGCTTTACCGATGTCTACGACAGCGTATTTATGACCAACTTCATTTGCATCTACAGTTTCGTCATACTCGGAGTCATGACACTGACACGCATCATGAGCGTGGAAGGCAATTATTTGGACGGGCTCATGAGCCGGAAAGAGTCCATCCTGTCTCTCTTACGTGCCAAATACATCTTCAATTGTCTGATACTCATCGTTCCCCTATTGCTCATGATTCCGACCTTCGTTACCGAAAAAATAAGTATCCTCATGGCTATAACATACGCATTCATTACCGCCGGACCTATCTATTGCATGCTCTTTCAACTGGCCGTATATAACAAAAAGACATTACCTCTCAATACCAAACTGACCGGTAAAAACGGCGGAGGAAACTTTATCCAAACCCTACTCAGCAATGCAGCCATATTTCTACCTATTATATTGGATGCCATTCTATGCGGTATTTGGGGAGAAGAGACCGGACTCATCATCCAACTGATTATCGGAATGG
>JAFUNW010000074.1 GCA_017472905.1 Bacteroidaceae bacterium | reverse complement strand
CTTGCCATTCTCCGAATAATCGAAGAAACAATGGTTGACGGGCCGGGCATCCGCACTGCGATATATGCCGCAGGCTGTACCCACCGTTGCCAGGGTTGCCACAATCCGCAATCGTGGGACATCCGAGCCGGACAGCGCATGAGCATGGAAGAGATTCTCTCCCCCATCCTGGGAGACCCGTTCGCAGACGTCACGTTCACAGGCGGAGACCCCATGATGCAACCGGAAGGATTTACCGAACTGGCCCGCGCCATTAAAAAGCGGAGCGGAAAAACCATCTGGTGCTACACAGGCTATCTGTTTGAAGAGGTGATTCGCATGCCGGCACAAGCGGAGATGCTGAAATACATCGATGTGTTGGTAGACGGTCCGTTCGTTCAAGACCTGCGAGACGAGCAACTCCGCTTCCGAGGAAGCAGCAATCAACGTCTTGTAGACGTCCAACGTTCTCTCAAAGAGAAGAAAACCATTCTTTGGGAGTAGCATTTCCTTTTTCCCCTTTGCCAATTCAAGGAAACTACCTAACTTTGCAACACTTTTCGCCGCTGCGGAAAGTGTTGTTCCTTTTAAGAAACCTATGGCATATCGGAAAGAAAGCGTTTGGAAGTCGGTAGACTGGATTACCGTACTACTCTATCTTATTTTGGTCACTTGCGGATGGTTCAGCATTTGCGGAGCCAGCTATACCTATGGCGAAACCGACCTCTTCAGCTTCGAACAACGTTCGGGCAAACAGTTGGTGTGGATAGGCTGTTCGTTGGGACTGGGATTCATCTTGCTGATGCTGGAAGAGAAGATATACGAACTGTTTGCCAACTTGTTCTACATCGCCATGATGCTTCTACTGCTCATCACACCTTTCTTGGCACGAGACATCAAAGGCTCTATGTCCTGGATAAACCTGGGTCCCGTCAGCCTGCAACCTGCCGAATTCGCCAAGTATGCCACAGCCCTCGCTTTGGCCCGAATGATGAGTATTTACGGATTTTCATTGAACAAAGGACACAACTTTGCCCGTACAGTGGGGCTTATTCTGCTGCCAATGGTACTCATCATTGCCCAAAAGGAGACCGGTTCAGCCTTGGTCTACTCCGCCTTTTTTCTGGTGCTTTACCGAGAAGGCATGCCGGGAGCCATACTTTTCTCCGGACTCTCTGCGGTCATCTATTTTGTCGTAGGAATTCGTTTCGGACAAGACACGTTGCTCAATACGCCCACGTCACTCGGACATTTCTGTGTGCTGTTGCTCATTATCCTCTTCTCCATCGGCATGACCCGAAGCTACGGCAAGCAATCCGTCTCCATCTACTACCTGCTTGCCGGCAGCATATCCGTCACCACATTGGGAATCCTCTTTTCTGAGTTCGTCTTCCCGTTCGACCTGACTTGGCTTCTACTGATTGAGTGTGCGGCAATCGCACTGTACCTTCTCTATCTGGCTCTTCGCGAACGCAGTCGGGAATACGGTCTGATAGCTTTATTCACCGTCTGTTCCGTAGGATTTCTTTATTCATGCAATTGGGCTTTCAATGCTTTAGACGACCATCAGCAAACACGCATCGAAGTGTTGCTCGGCATGCTCGATGACCCCAAAGACGCCGGATACAACGTCAACCAGTCAAAGATAGCCATCGGCTCGGGCGGACTGACCGGCAAAGGCTTTCTCAACGGTACACAAACCAAGCTGAAATACGTTCCGGAACAGGATACCGACTTTATTTTCTGCACCGTAGGCGAAGAGATGGGATTCATCGGCTCATCCGCCATTCTCATTCTCTTCATGGTCTTTATCCTGCGCCTGCTTCACTTGGCTGAAAAACAGAGCCACGCCTTCGGGCGCATCTACGGATACTGCCTCGTCAGCATCTTCCTCTTCCATCTCTTCATCAACGTAGGCATGGTCTTGGGACTGACCCCCGTCATCGGCATTCCCCTTCCCTTCTTCAGCTACGGAGGCTCCTCGCTTTGGGGATTTACCCTCTTGCTGTTCACCTTTCTCAGGGTCAACGCCGAATACAACAAGAAACAATAAACGAAACACGATACATGGCTATACTGAGTGAACTTCAGAAACAATACGAGCTGCTCCGTCTGGAGTATGAATACGAGAAAGAAAGCTTCCGTCAACAGACCGAAGTCATGGGGGTGGCCCGCAAAGTGAAACGCGGCATTTGCTGGTATCCGCTAGCTGTCGGCCGAAGCTACTACAACTCGCTCAATCAATTGGTTGTGGAGGTGGAACGAACAGAAGATACCGACATCGAACACAACTTCGAATACGGCCGCCCCGTCTGTTTCTTCACGCAAAATCCGGAAGGCCGGGTGAAATTCCTCTCTTTCACCGCAACGGTCAGCTATGCCGATGAAAATCGCATGGTTGCCGTGCTTCCTTCCACCGGTTCACTGGTCGAATTACAAGCGGCCGAACGTGTAGGCGTGCAACTCTACTTCGATGAACAGACCTATCGGCTCATGTTCGAATCGCTCCGCCAGGTAATTCAAGCCAAGGGAAACCGATTAGCCGATTTGCGCGACCTGTTTCACGGCCCCCTACGTCCCTCTACATTCCATTTCGCCCCTACCCGCTTTCCTTGGCTGAACAGCAGCCAGGAAGAAGCCGTCAACAAGGTGCTTTGGGCCAAAGATGTAGCCGTAGTACACGGTCCTCCGGGAACCGGTAAGACCACCACGCTTGTTGAAGCCATCTACGAAACGCTCCACCGCGAAAACCAAGTGCTGGTCTGTGCACAAAGCAACATGGCCGTTGACTGGATAAGCGAAAAACTGGTGGACCGGGGCGTCCACGTGCTCCGCATCGGAAACCCCACACGAGTCAACGACAAAATGCTCTCCTTCACTTACGAACGCCGTTTCGAAGCGCATCCCGACTACCCACAATTGTGGAGCATCCGCAAAGCCATTCGCGACCTCTACCAACAACGCCGCAAAGGACACACCGACCATTTACATCAGAAAATCAGTGCCTTGCGAGATCGGGCCACCGAACTCGAAATCCGCATCAACGCTTCGCTCTTCAACGAAGCACGCGTCATCTCCTGCACTTTGACAGGAACAGCCAACCGAGTCTTGGCCGGACAAAAATTCGGCACACTTTTCATCGATGAAGCAGCACAAGCACTCGAAGCAGCCTGCTGGATAGCCATCCGAAAGGCCGACCGAGTGATTCTGGCCGGCGACCACTGCCAATTACCACCCACTATCAAATGTCCCGAAGCCGCCCGAGGAGGACTGGAATGCACATTGATGCAAACCATCGTAAGGAACCGACCGGAATGTGTCACCCTTTTGCGTACCCAATACCGCATGAACGAAGCCATCATGCGCTTCTCGTCAAACTGGTTCTACAAAGGAGAACTCGAAGCTGCCAAAGAGGTAAAATACAGAGGGATCCTCGATTACGACCTTCCCATCGTCTGGAAAGATACGAAAGAAACAGACGATTGTCATGAAGAATTCATCGGTGAAAGCTTCGGACGCATCAACAAAGCCGAAGCTCTGCTCTCCCTACAAGAGTTGGAAAACTACATCCGCCGCATCGGGAAAGAACGAATCTTACAAGAAAACATCGACTTCGGTCTCATCTCTCCGTACAAAGCGCAAGTACAATACCTTCGCCGGCTTATCCGCCACACACCGTTCTTTAAGCCTTTTCTCTCACGCATCACCATCAATACGGTCGATGGCTTCCAAGGACAAGAGCGCGATGTCATTGTCATCTCGTTGGTTCGAGCCAACGAAGAGGGACAAATCGGATTCCTGAACGATCTCCGCCGAATGAACGTGGCCATCACACGTGCCCGAATGAAGCTCATCATTTTGGGGAACTCCGCTACACTCACTCGCCATCCGTTCTATAAAAAGCTCTACGACTATATCAACGAACTAAGTGAGCAACTATCCTAGATAAGTATCTGAAAATATCCCTCAAAAAATGAAAGCGGCTTCGATGACCAATGAAGCAGCTTTCGTTTTTTTTGAAGAAAATTTTTACCCCATTTCCTTCTTCCTTTTAAAGGGCTTTTTAAGCCATCCGACATCCTCTTTTTTCTCTCTCCGCCATCTGCAAGAATCTCCGAAGAGGTTTCACGAAGAAGACACTCGAATATGTCAAATTTTAATACCGAATTATAAACACAATGCCAATGCTACAGCTTATCCCATTCCAAAGCCTTCCTCTTATCTTAGAAAGTAAGATAAGAATGCAGTAAAATCAGAAAAAACGCCCGAAATTTCATCCTCTTTCAAGCGTTTCGTAAACGTTAACGAAGAAAAAAAGCAGAAACCCGGTCTGGCCTTTATTGTATCCCAAACAATAACATTACGCGAAAAAGAAAACAAAAATCCACCCATTCAATAAGTTATTCTTCAAATACTTACTCCATTCCAAAGAGTACGTTTGACAAAAAGTTCCCCTCCCCTTGTTGTAGAAATCAAGCCGTTCGGGTATTTTTTTACATGGCTTAAGGAATTTTAATTTCAAAAAAAAGATTCTTTTTTTAACTCTAAATTGAATTTAAAAGTTTATATTTGCAAACTATCCGTATCGTACACTTGTCCGAAAAAGTGGTAAAAAAGAAACGAAGCGGAAGACAAACAATTTACAAGTTGTAAAATAATTTAATAATAACATAATTTAAAAATCTAAATGAAAAGCTTTAGGACATTAAGAACAGCTTTCGGATTCTTTCTAGGGGCAGCCCTCTTTTTCTCCTCGTGTCAGGAGGATAAGATGAAAGAATATTTCGAAGAACCGAGTTGGCTTCGAGGCTCCATTTACGATGAGTTGAAGTCAAGCGGGGATTACACCATTTTCTTGGCCGGAATCAAGCGGGGAGGCTACGACCCGATTGTCAAAGGCAAGAGCATCCTTACCGTTATGGCTCCGGACGATGAAGCCATGACAGCCTATCTCAACAAGCACTATCCGGGAGAGACTATTGAAAGTCTGCCGGTAGACGAAGTGAAGAAACTCATCGGTAACCACTTGCTCTATTACTCTTTCGACAAGGACAAGTTGGTTAATTTCCGTCCGATAGAAGGAGACGGAGCCACCGAAGAAGACAAGTTGAGCAATGCCGGACTTTATTACAAATTCCGTAGCCATAGCCAAGACCCTGTGACCCAAGAAGTGGACACAGCCGAAAACTTGGTAAACGTATACCACTTGGAACGTTACGTACCTGTATTTTCATACATGATGTTCCAAACCAAGCAAATCGATGCTAAAAAGAACTATGAATACTTCTATCCCGAAACCGGTTGGAAAGGCGCCGATGGATTCAATGTAGCCAACGCAGCCGTAGAACCGGACGGATATGCCATACCGACCAGCAACGGATACATCTACCGCATTACCGATGTATTGGAACCGCTCAACACCATCTACAAAGAGTTGGAAGATGCCGGTAAGTACACCCGTTTCCTGGAATTGCTCGACCGATATGAATATTATCAAAAGGACGAAGATTTGACCAAAGAGTATGGTAATGGCAAAGACTTGTATCAACATTACCACTCACCGATGCCGAACCTCGCTTGCGAATGGCCGACCACCAGCTACTTGAATGTGGCCATCAACTCGTGGGGAGCATACACCGTTTTCGCTCCGACAGACGATGCCTTCATGGATTTCTTCAATGACTATTGGAAGAGTACACCCGAAGTTCCCAACTACGATGAGTTGGCCGAAGTTCCCGATGCCTCCATTCAAGCTTTGTTGCTAAACAGTCTCTACGGTTCGTCCATCGTCTTCCCCGAAGAGATTGAAAAAGGCTTAATTGAAAACAACGATGGCTTCGTTATCAAAATTGATACCGGCAAAGTGGCTCAAGAAGACCGCATCATCTGTTTGAACGGTGTGCTTTACGGATGTGAATACCTCACCCCG
>JAFUNW010000073.1 GCA_017472905.1 Bacteroidaceae bacterium | reverse complement strand
GCGCTTCCTCCCCTTTTTGTTGGGCAAACGCTCTTTTTAATTCAAACAGACTGAAGATTCATGAAGATACGCAACATAGACTTGGGCGAACATCCCGTAGTATTGGCCCCGATGGAAGATGTCACAGACTTGGGCTTCCGCTTGATGTGCAAACAGTTCGGAGCAGCTATGGTCTACTCGGAATTTGCCAGCGCCGATGCATTGGTACGTTTGGTAAACAAGACCATGCAAAAATTGGCCGTCAGCCCCGATGAACGTCCTGTCGCCATACAGATTTACGGCAAGGAAGTGGAAGCGATGGTGGAGGCAGCACGCATCGTGGTAGAGCAAGCACACCCCGATGTACTCGACTTGAACTTCGGATGTCCGGTAAAACGTGTTGCCGGCAAGGGAGCCGGAGCCGGCATGCTGCAAAACGTGCCGCAGATGTTGGCAATCACTCGTGCGGTGGTGGATGCAGTAGAGATTCCGGTAACGGTGAAAACGCGGCTCGGATGGGACAACGACCATCGCATCATCGTAGATTTGGCCGAACAGTTGCAAGATTGCGGCATCGAAGCACTTACCATACACGGACGCACCCGAAGCCAAATGTACACGGGCGAAGCCGACTGGAGCCTCATCGGAGAAGTGAAAAACAATCCGCGCATGCACATCCCTATCATCGGGAACGGAGACGTCACCACCCCCCAACGAGCCAAAGAGTGTTTCGACCGATACGGAGTAGACGCCGTCATGATAGGTCGCGCCAGCTTCGGACGACCTTGGATATTCAAAGAGGTGACCCACTACCTGCAAACAGGGGAAGAACTGCCTCCCCTCTCTTTCGACTGGAAGATGGACGTCTTGCGACAAGAAGTTCTTCAAAGCGTCAACCGGTTGGATGAATATCGAGGCATCCTCCACATACGCCGTCACCTCGCCGCCACTCCGCTCTTCAAAGGACTTCCCAATTTCCGCGACACACGCATCGCCATGCTACGCGCAGAAACGGTAGAGGAACTCTTCCACATTTTCGACCGAATCAAAGAGGTGTACGGAAACCTTTCATAACCTTTACAACACCATCTGTTCCTGCCGATATTGAGAGGGCGACAAACCGGTATGGTGCTTGAAAAAACGACCTAGGTAGGACTGATCCGGAAAATGAAGATAATCCGCAATCTGTTGAATGCTTAAAGTGGAGAACGTCAGCATCAGTTTGATTTCCGAAACAATAAAATAATCAATGGATTGCTTGGGAGTCTCTTTGGCAACGGCCTTTCCTATTTCAGCCAAGTACTTCGTGGAAATGTTCAGTTTGTCTGCATAATAGGCCACATCCCGATGTTTGCGGGCATGCTCAATCACCAATTCCATGAAGCGATGGAAAATTTCATCCTTGCGTGACCTGTTTAAACACTCCCGGCCATCACCAAACCGCTGTATCTTATCGAAGATGTTCAGCATGATACTCCGCAACAGGTTGGTGGCAATCAACACATTGTAACGGTTATGCACATCACTCTGCATGTCATGCAATATTTTCAAATAGGCTAACAATGTATCCTCGCCTCCCTCTGGATGCTGATAAACGGGCTTTAAAGAAAGGTGGTTGAAGAAAGAGGGGTCGAACTTGTGCGTAGCCTGAAAAGCAACATCCTTTGAATAAAGAAGCATGGTCATACGAAAATCCTCGCTGTTTCCTTTAATGAACAATGACATCTCATCTAAAAGCACAGCCTCACATCCTTTTTTTATGCGGTGAAGCTGTGTGTTTACTACGATATCGGCCCAACCTGCAGTACACAAAAGGATGGCTCCACCGTCCATTCGCAACGGTTGACGGAGATATTTTTCTATATTCTCCAAACTCTTGACTTTATAAGGGACTCCTTCCGATAGGAGCCTTTTGATAAGGGTTTCATTCGTCTTCATACAGCTGCAAAGATAGTTCAATAATTCCGTTTTTGAACAAGAATACTCGTTTATTTACCTACATCGCCCCAAATTTAACCTGTACCTTTGCAGCCGAAATTTTAAGTGTAAAAAGATAAAAGATGAAAAAATTATCTCTGGTTGCAGCAATGACGATTTGCTGCTTTTTGTTTTTTTCCTGCAACAAACAGTCTCAAACTTCGCAGGACGTAGCTTACGCATCCATGACGATAGGTCTCACGGATGTAAGTCTATCGGAAACTTACCCGGCCTCGGTTGAAGGACGGCAAGACATCGCCATTTTCCCCCAAGTTTCAGGTACAATTTCAAAGGTTTGCGTAACAGAAGGACAACGCATCCGCAAAGGTGAATCCTTGTTCATCATCGACCAAGTGCCTTTCAAAGCCGCCTTGCAAATGGCCCAAGCCAACGTTGAAGCAGCCCAAGCCGGTGTTGCCACTGCACAACTAGTATATGATAGCCGCGTAAAGCTGCTCGAAGAAAAGGTTATCTCGGAATTCGACATGCTCACCAGCAAAAACCAATTGCTTACGGCAAAAGCCGGACTCGCCCAAGCAGAAGCCCAATTGGTAAATGCCAAGAACAACATGACCTACACACAGGTTCTCAGTCCGGTAGACGGTGTTGTCGGAACCATCCCCTATCGCGCAGGTGCATTGGTCTCTCCCGCCATTCCTCAACCGCTCACCACTGTGTCGGACAATAAGGAAATGTACGTATATTACTCCATATCCGAAGTGCAACTCATCGGACTCACAGCTACACACGGTAACATGAACGAGGTTTTGAACGCTTTGCCTCCCGTAAAACTGGAATTGGCCGATGGTTCGATTTATCCACAGGAAGGACGTATTGAAACCATCAGTGGAGTCATCGACCCCTCAACCGGAAGTGTGTCGGTTCGTGCGGTATTCCCTAATGAAGGAGGAATTCTACACAGCGGAGCTTCGGGAAGAATCGTTCTGGAACGAAAAGAAAACGGCATCATCCTTATTCCTTGCTCTGCAACCTTTGAGTTGCAGGACTTGATCTTTGCATATAAATATGTAGATGGCAAAGCTGTATCGACTCGTCTGAATGTAGAGCCTACCGATGATGGCAAAAATTATTTGGTTCGAGACGGTTTGAAAGCGGGCGATATCATTATCACCGAAGGTGTCGGACTCATTCGTGACAATCAGGCAATCCAACTTAAATAAAGGAGGGAATAGAAATTATGAAACTAAGAACGTTCATTGAGCGACCTGTATTGTCGGCCGTAATTTCCATCGTCATTGTATTGGTCGGTCTCATCAGCATCAAAACATTGCCCGTAGAACAGTTTCCGGACATTGCTCCCCCGACCGTAATGGTCATGACGGCTTATCCCGGAGCTTCTGCCGAGACAGTGCAAAAGTCCGTTATCGCTCCATTGGAGGAAGCTATCAATGGTGTGGAAAACATGGACTACATTACCTCCACCGCAACCAATTCGGGTAACGTGGAAATTATGGTTTATTTCCGACAAGGGATGGACCCGGACATGGCTGCCGTTTTCGTGCAGAACCGTGTAGCACAGGCCACAGGTTCCTTACCGGCCGAAGTGACCCGCATCGGAGTTTCTGTCATCAAAAGACAGAACAGTATGATTAAGGTAATCGACCTTCACGCCAGCGAAGAGAGCGGATACGACACGAAATTCTTGGCTAACTACTCCAAAATCAATCTCGAACCTCAGCTTAAACGTATCAAGGGAGTGGGTAGTGTCGTTTTACTCTCTGATCAATACAGTATGCGTATCTGGTTCAATCCGGCGGTCATGGCACACCACCACCTGATACCGGCCGATGTCATAGGGGTACTCTCCGAACAAAACATCGAATCGGCAACCGGAGCATTCGGAGAAAGTTCCGGCTCTTCCTACGAATACATCATGAAATATGCCGGCCGAAAACAAACGCCTGAAGAGTTCGGCGAAATGATTGTCAAAGCTCTTCCGAGCGGTGAAGTGCTCCGGTTAAAGGACATTGCACGCATTGAACTGGGTATAGAATCCTACGGATACAAATCGACCACGAACGGACATCCCGGAGTGGAAATGATGATATTCCAAATTGCCGGTTCAAACGCGACTCAGGTCGTAAACGACATTGACGCTTTAATCGAGGAGGCCCGTATTTCCATGCCAAAGGGATTGATGATTGACTCCATGATGTCGGTAAACGACTTCCTGTTCGCTTCAATTAAAGAAGTAATTATCTCGCTCATTCTGGCAATTGTGCTGGTAGTACTTGTGGTTTATTTCTTCTTGCAAGATTGGAAAGCAACGCTCATCCCTACCGTCTCCATCTTCGTTTCCATTATCGGAACATTCGCATTCATGGCTGTTGCCGGATTTACCATCAATTTGCTGACCCTTTTCGCCCTTGTGTTGGCCATCGGAACGGTGGTGGACAATGCCATTGTTGTAGTTGAAGCCGTACAAGCCAAATTGGAGAAAGGCTATCTTTCTTCGCACCACGCTACAGTAGATGCAATGGACGGAATTTCATCAGCCATCCTTACGTCAACGTTGGTTTTCATGGCTGTATTTATCCCCGTCTCCATGATGGGAGGAACATCCGGCGTCTTCTACACTCAATTCGGAATCACTATGGCTGTGTCCGTAGGTATCTCTGCCATCAATTCGCTGACCTTGGCTCCGGCACTCAGCGCCATTCTGCTTAATCCGTACATGGATGAGGACGGTGTGGAAATCGATAATTTCTCTGCCCGATTCCGCAAACGATTCAACACGGGATTCAACGCTGTAGTGGATAAATACAAAAACGGAGTGAAGTTCTTCATCAAGCGCGTTTGGTTGGTGTGGACACTGATTGCGGCCTGCATCATCCTACTAGTCCTATTCATACGAGCAACCAAAACCGGACTTGTTCCTGATGAGGATATGGGAACCATCATGATTGATGTACAGGCAGCTCCGGGAAGTTCGCTACAAAACACAAACGACCGACTGATGGAAGTCTTCAATCGAATCAAAGACATGGAGCAGATTGAAATCTCCTCTACCGTCTCCGGTTACGGATTAATCTCAGGAGCAGGCTCTTCTTACGGCCTCATTACCATCAAACTGAAAGATTGGTCACTCCGTACAGAGAAAGAAGATGAAGTGAATGCCGTCATCGGACAAATCATGGGACGTACGGCAGACTTGAAAGACGTACAAATTGTCCCGATGGCTCCGCCGATGATTACCGGATACGGTATGACCAACGGTTTTGAAATGCACATGCAGGACAAAATGGGAGGTGACATCAATGAATTCTTCCACGTAACGCAAGAGTTCCTGGCTGCTCTGAATCAACGACCGGAGATACAAATGGCTTACACATCATTCAATCCGAAATTTCCCCAATACCTTGTAAATGTAGACCCCGCAGTCTGCAAACGGGCCGGCGTATCTCCCGCTACGGTACTCTCTACGCTTGCCGGATACTACGGTGGACAATATGTATCAAACATCAACCGCTTCTCGCACGTATATC
>JAFUNW010000072.1 GCA_017472905.1 Bacteroidaceae bacterium | reverse complement strand
CCGGTAGCCGGGTCGAAAATGACGCAGGTAGAAGATGTTTTATTGAAGAGATCATTGGACAAAATGTCTGTTTGTCCGAATTGTGCAATTGGAAATTCTTCTTCCAAAAAAACTTCCTGGTTATTATAGACTTTAAATCGAGCTTTTCCAGGTATATTGCATACGACTCCTTGTGGTTTTTTACTCTTTTTCCCACTCGATTCTTCTTGGACGGATATGGGATATAGATTTTCTAAATCGTAGTAAATGGGTGTTCCACTTAAATCATCCGAAGAGACTATTCCTAATTTCTTGGAGAAACGACATAAAACCAATTTGTTGATAGCTTCTTCACCCGGAATGAGGCGCAAAGCGATGGTTTTCTTTTCCCGAATGGTCGTTCCTTTGAACATATTGGTTAGAGCTTCGTCCTGTGCTTCCAGATTGCGCAAAATGATTTTCAACGATTCTCCGTCTTTAGGCATATTTTCAGCTTGTCCGCGAATGATGGAATTCCTGCTTTCACGAATGTTGTATATTTCTTTGGCTACAAGCTCTGCCATTTTTGCGGTGGAGGTTGCGGTTAGAATTTCTTCACCGAGAATGTCTTTGGGGTCAATGTGTAATTTCGGTTCATTGGGGACATCCTGTTGTTTTACAGGGGCATCCTTTTGTTTCCTATTGATGGACACCAGAATACCGTCTGAAGTTAATTCAACCAAAGAGGCGATGCTTTTTTCTTTTAACTTGATGGTATATCCATTCTGGGGATTGGGTATTCCGTTGGTTTGAGCAAAAATGTCTTTGATTTCCCAATAGGTTTCGGAGGTGTTGGATATACCTTGTAAACGCAAATATTTATTGGCGTAATTACAGAACAATCCCGGAGTGTAGGTCACTTTCTCTGCTTCAATTGTGATGTCAATAACTGTTTGTGGTAAAAAATAAGTTACTCCTTCCGCATGAATTCCGGGTACGTGGTGATTAACATCTGTTTGAGCTATTGCAATCGTGGCACATGTCAGCAATCCGATGGCCATTATTCCTTTTTTCATATTAGACAGCCTTTTTAATGAATAAATGTCTTAACGTATTAAATGCATCTGCTTTCTTTGTAATTGCAGAAGTACTTGTTTTCTATCAGCAGTTTCCAAGCTAGTGGAAGGTGTTCGATAATGTCGCTGGCTATTATGCCGTTTTTTCCTTTGGCTTCCGCTGCTAAGTCGCCGGCTATACCATGTAGATATACACCGAGCAAACAAGTGTTATAGGGTGTGTATCCTTGTGCTAAGAGTGCTAATAACACTCCCGTGAGAACATCTCCGCTTCCGGCTGTAGCCATGCCTGGATTGCCTGTCGGATTGAAATGACATTGGCCATTGGGAGAAATAATGGTGCTCCACGCGCCTTTTAATATGATATACAAATGATATTCTGTAGCCAAAGTACGTGCTTTACTGAGTCGCTCGTAATCGCTGGTACAATGTCCCACTAGTCTTTCCAACTCTTTAGGGTGGGGAGTCAGAATGCTGTTTGCTGGAATACTGGAGAGATATCCTTTGTACGATGATAGGATATTGAGCGCATCAGCATCCACAATGATAGGAGAAGAAAACCTATGCAATTGTTCGAAGAAAGCTTTGACTGTATCAGTCGATTGTCCTAGACCGGGACCTATTGCTATCGCTTGGAAGTTATCACATTCAATGGGAGTACTGAATAAATGTTCATTCGTGTCAGGATGTACGATTGCTTCCGGTACGGCCGTTTGAAGAATGATGTTGTTGCAAGAAGGGGTATGGACGGTTAGTAATCCGATGCCGCTTCTTAAACATGCCCGAGCTGATAACACAGCGGCTCCGGCCATGCCATATTTACCGGCAATTAACAAACCATGCCCGAATTCTCCTTTGTGTGCAAACTCTTTTCGTTGTTGCATTAAAGGACGAATGTTTTCTTTTTGTATGACATGGTATGGAGTGTTACTTTCTGCTATACCGGTTTCGCTTAATTGAATGTCTAAGCACATCCATTCGCCTATGTATGGTTGGTTCTCTGCTAAGAAAAAAGCAAGTTTCGGTATTTGCAATGTTAATGTAATGTTGGCTTTGATAACATTGGAATATTGATTGAATGTGTTGTCTTCACACATCAAGCCGGAAGGCATGTCTATGGAAATAACGGTTGCCGGTGAGGAATTTATGTAATTGACAACTGCGGCAAAACCGCCATTTAAAGGCTTGTTAAGTCCTGAACCGAAAAGACCGTCTATAACTAAATCGCTTTTCAGTAATACCGGAGGTATGAATTGAGTTGTAATCTCAGTGAATTGGACGGAGGTTTCAGATAAACGGTCGCGATTGATGGCGCAATCTTCCGACAAATGTCCGGTTGTATTGAATAAATAAGCTTCTATAGAATAACCCTGTTCGGAGAGAATGCGAGCTATGGCCAATGCATCTCCACCGTTGTTTCCAGGTCCGGCAAAAATCTTAATACTAGGTACGTCTTTGAATAATTCTCCGATGGTTTTAGATAGAGCCAATGCTGCACGCTCCATTAGCTCTATGGATTGGATTCCTTCTTCTTCAATTGTAAGACGGTCCAACTCTTTTATTTGGATATTCGTCAATATTTTCATAAAAAGTCAATTTTGAGGATGTAAAAGTAGGTATTTTTTGGCAAAGTATGGTAGAAATGTACTAAATTTGTGCCAAATTTTTGGAATATTGCTTTTATCTGCATCTTTTTTAAAGTTTGGCTTAGTTTGAAAGGAAGTAATAAAGAGTAAAGGTATAGAGTAGTCAATATAAAATATAAATAAAAATTAAGAGAAATGTTGAATATTGTAATTTTTGGAGCGCCGGGTTCCGGTAAAGGAACTCAAAGTGCTCGAATCGTAGAGTCTTATGGCTTGAATCATATTTCTACAGGAGATGTACTTCGTGCAGAAATCAAGAATGGAACAGAATTGGGAAAAACAGCCAAGGGATATATAGATCAAGGTCAACTGATTCCGGATGAATTGATGATAGATATTTTGGCAAGTGTTTTTGATTCATTTAAAGATAGCAAGGGAGTTATTTTTGATGGTTTTCCCCGCACGATTGCACAAGCTGAAGCTTTAAAGAAAATGTTGACAGAACGTGGTCAAGAGGTTTCTGTTATGTTGGATTTAGAGGTTCCGGAAGAAGAATTGATGACTCGCTTGATAAAGCGTGGAAAAGAAAGCGGACGTGCAGATGATAATGAAGAAACCATTAAAAAGCGCTTGTTGGTGTACCACTCGCAAACAGCTCCATTGATTGATTGGTATAAAAAAGAGAATAAATATTGCCATATCAATGGCTTAGGTACAATGGAGGCTATATTTGCAGAAATCGTAGATGCGATAGAGGCTCTTTGATGTTCATCACAAAAAAGTAAATTCAAAGAAAGCGTAATTTTTCCAGAGGTTTATTATCCTTATTTTGCGCTTTCTTTGTGTTTCTATTGAAGCAGTTATATTGTTGAACTCATTTTAAATGTTCTAAAATGGCAGAATCTAATTTTGTTGACTATGTGAAAATCTATTGCCGTTCAGGTAAAGGAGGAAGAGGTTCTATGCACATGCATCGGGCAAAATATGTTCCTAACGGTGGCCCCGATGGAGGTGATGGAGGACGTGGAGGAGATGTAATTTTGCGTGGTAATCGTAATTATTGGACACTGCTTCACCTTAAATACGATCGTCATGCTTTTGCCGGACACGGGGGGAATGGCTCAAAGTGTAAAAGCTATGGAAAGGATGGAGAAGACAAAATTATAGAGGTCCCATGTGGTACTGTTGTGTATAACGCGGAAACAGGAGAATATATTTGTGATGTAACAGAACATGAGCAAGAGGTTATTTTATTAAAAGGTGGTCGAGGAGGATTGGGGAATTGGCGTTTTCGTACAGCTACTCGTCAAGCTCCTCGTTTTGCTCAACCCGGTGAGCCGATGCAAGAGCTAACTGTTATTTTGGAATTAAAATTGTTGGCAGACGTTGGTTTGGTCGGTTTCCCTAATGCAGGAAAGTCAACTTTGCTTTCAGCTGTTTCTTCTGCACGCCCTAAAATAGCGAATTATCCTTTTACTACATTAGAGCCTAATTTGGGAATAGTATCCTATCGGGATGGAAAATCTTTTGTAATGGCAGATATTCCAGGCATTATAGAAGGTGCTAGTGAGGGGAAAGGATTGGGATTGCGCTTCTTACGGCATATAGAGCGAAACTCTTTATTATTATTTATGGTTCCGGGAGATACGGACGATATACGCCATGATTATGAGGTGTTGTTGAATGAATTGGCAACCTTCAATCCGGAGATGCTTGATAAACAAAGAGTGCTGGCGATTACAAAATCTGATATGCTGGATGAGGAATTGATTGAAATGTTGGAAGAGAATCTTCCCACAGATATTCCGCATGTATTTATATCTTCGTTGACAGGAATGGGAATTCCTATGTTGAAAGATATTTTATGGACAGAGCTGAATAGTGAAAGTAATAAATTGGCAGCTATTATCAAGGAAGATAAATTGGTGCATCGTCCCAAAGACCTCAGTAAACTACCCCAGGAATTGAAAGATATGGGTGAGGAGGAAGAGATAGAATTTATCGATGATTGGGACGAAGAAGAGTATGAAGAGTTTGACGACTTTGAATACTTGGATGAGGACGTTAATGAGTGAGTATAAGTATGTCTCGTTATTTGTATCATCGTTTTCCCATAGGGATAAAAGCCTTTAGTACAGAACGTGCGGGAGGATATAGTAATGGTGCGTATGCATCTTTTAATTGTAATCCTTATTGCGGTGATGATATAGAAAGCGTTGAGCAGAATATTCAGCTTTTATGTTCTGATTTAGACATTCCATCTCATCGTCTCTTTTTACCGAAACAAGTACATGGAACAGACATATTCGTAGTTGATGAACAATTTCTTTCCACATCAGTTTCGAAACAGAAGGAGTTGTTACATGGGATAGATGCTCTAATCACTACATTGCCCAATTGTTGTATTGCAGTGTCAACAGCAGATTGTGTTCCTATATTGTTGTATGATAAACGAACTTCTGCATTGGCGGCGATTCATGCCGGATGGAGAGGGACTCTTTCAAGTATAGTTGTGAAGGTCTTACAGAAGATGAAGTCTGACTATTCAACTCAAGCGAAAGATGTCATGGCTTGTATAGGTCCGAGTATATCTTTGGATGCTTTTGAAGTGGGAGATGAAGTCTATGATTCATTCTATAATTCAGGATTTCCTATGGACAGAATTGCTTGCCGAAAAAAGAAATGGCATATTGATTTGTGGGAAGCAAATCGTTGGCTTTTGCTGGAGTGTGGTTTGCATGATTTCTCAATAGAGGTTTCGGGTATTTGTACATATAAGGATTATGAACGCTTCTTCTCAGCTCGCAGATTGGGTATTCATTCGGGACGTATTGTTAGTGGAATTATGCGGGTCATAAAATAATAGTGATAATAAATAAAAGTTGTTATGGATGATATAGAAAAAGTAATTACGCAGGGTATCGTGTTTCGTGGTTCTCCTTCTCGGGTAGTAAATGATAAGAAAGTGAAGACAAAAGCCAAGAAGAAATCATATATAACAGGTGCTCATGGTTCCGGTTCTGCTAAAATGAAAGCGGAATATCGAAGAAGACGAGCTAATCGGCATAATAATAAATGATTAGCTTTTTCTGCTAAGTCGTTTCTGACAGAAAAACCACATTCCATAGTTAGTATAAAAATAAAAGCTGGCATTCTACCAGCTTTTATTTTTATAGTGAAGTGTGAAGTTTATTTCTTCTTTTTCTTTCCGGATTTGTTATTTGAATTCATTCCGTATCCATAGCCGTAATTATATCTATAGCCATAACGGTTCTTATAACCATATTTGCCGGAACCGTAGTAATAACCACCTTTTTCCAAATCAACAGCGTTGATAACCAACGACATGTGAGGAAGTTTGTTCTCCTTGTATAATTCATTGATAAATTCAAAGTCGGCTTTGGGAGTATGTTCAGCACGGCATACATATATTGATGCATTCGCCACACGTCCTATTAAGAGTGTATCTGCAACCAAACCAACCGGAGCTGTATCCAACAAAATATAATCATACTTTTCAGACAAATATTCTATTGCTTTGTCCAAGTTTTCTTTTGCTAATAATTCTGCCGGATTGGGAGGGATGACTCCTGACGGAAGCAAATCCAAATTAGGATTTATACCAGAATTCATAATCTGATTGAAAAGCAATTCTTTATCATTGGCATCACCGGCCAAGAATGTTGTAATACCGCGTTTCTTGTCTGTAAGTTTAAACAAATCGACCAAACGAGGTTTGCGAATATCCAAACCACATAGTATGACTTTTTTTCCTAACAGAGCAAGAGAAACTGCCAGATTGGAAGATATAAAAGTCTTACCTTCCGTAGCTGTTGTTGAAGTGAACAATACAACTTTGGAGTTGGGATTAGTCAAAACAAAATTCAGATTGGTACGAATAGCACGGAACGTTTCGGCCATTAAATCGTTGCTGTCTTCTCTTACTACTACAGCGCGTTCTCCCTTTTCCAATTCTTCAGCAATGGGTACTTCACCTAATATACTGATGTTTGTTAATTTTTCAACATCAGGACGACCGGATATTTTGTAACGGAAGAGGTTTAGTACATACAAAACACCGATAGGAATGGCTATACCCATAACAAAAGCAATGAGCCAAATCATGGAACGTTTGGGAGACAGAGGAATTTCCTCTGCTAACGCATCGTCAATAATCTTTGCATTGTCTGCTGTTGCTGCCAATGCGATGGAGTTCTCTTCACGTTTTTGAAGCAACATCAAATACAAACCGGACTTAATTTCCTGTTGACGAGCAATACCGGCAAATTCACGTTCTTGTACCGGGGCACTGCTGATACGGCCTGTGTATTTTGCGACCTCACGCTCAATGTTATTCTTAGAGATGGTTAATCCATTCTTCAGATTCACAATAGCAGTTTTTATATTATCCAATAGTCCCTCGGCTATAGCCGTAATACTCATAACAGCCGGATTACTTTCGGTTGCAGTACGCAACAAACGATCGCGTTGCAATATTTGTGCATTGTAGGTCGTGATCATTTGAGTCAATGCAGCATCGGTTAATCCAATGTTTGTTGGAAGTGTTTTCAAATTATTACTGGGATCAAACACATAGTCAGAAAGCATCTGTACCAAATTTAATTGCGTATTGACTTCAACCCGCTTTTTCTCGTAATCAGATGTCTCTTTCAATGCTTGTTCTGCATCAGAAACCAAGTTTACCAAACCGGAGCGAACTTTGAAATTTTGAACATCACCTTCTGTTTGGTTCAATTCCTTTCCTACAATTTCGATTCGCTCAGCGATGAAGTCTTCGGTTTTTTGTGCAATCACATTCTTATCGTTATTTGCATCTTCGTTATATGTGGCGATTAATTCATTCAAGAAATCCTCTCCGCGTTTACGGTTGGAATTTACAATTGAAATAACTGCAACAGAAGTTGTTTTAGATGTAGGCTCCACTGTTAGGTTAGCCAAATAAGATTTGGCCGTATTCAAAGGAGGTCTTATTGAAACTTTCAATTTTCGATCCAATGATAATTCAACAGCTGGATTGCGGGAAATAATCAGATTCCCATTTATTGTTTCCAATAAATAAGGAAGTTTGGATATTTTCTCTTCTTTCTCTACTGGTTCACCATTTTCGTCAACCGTTTTGTATTCCACGACAAAAGTACTGTCTTCTTTGGGACTAAATGTCAACAAAAATCCGACTTTCAAGTCTGCGGCCTTACCATGTTCTAAATCCACCCAAATAGGAGATTGGTTATACAAATCGCGATCTTTGAATCTACCTTCTTCATAATAACTGGTATAGAGTTTTAAATCCATTACAGTTCTTTTAATCAAGGATTTCGATAATAAAACTTCGATTTCATTATCAATACCTCCGGTTGAGTTTAAGAATCCCAGGTCTTCGAGGGCAACCATTTCGCTCGTATATCCACCTTTTTTGGTATCCTTAATCATTACCTTAGCTGTAATCCTATATAGAGGTGTTGCATATCGTAAATATACGAATGCACAAGCCATACATACAATTACAGAAAGTACAAACCACTTCCAATTCATTAAGAATATCATTAGAAGTTTTTGGAAGTCAATTCCTTCTTCTTCCTCTTTTGAATAGCTGTCGTTATAAGAATTATCTTTCATCGTTTGTTGTGTATACGAGGTTTATTTTAAAATATTATATAATAATGAAGTCAATGAAATCATGATAGAGGTTGCTGAGAACCATAGGGTTGTACTACTACCGATATCCGAGTTTTTGGCTTTTGCTTTATTTGGCTCTACGTATAGTACATCGTTTTGTTGTAAATAGTAATAGGGTGAATTGATGATGTTGGCATCATTTAGGTTTAATTTGACAATTTCTTTTTTACCATTAGAATCTTCTCTTATTAGTTTAACTCCATCACGTTTACCATAAATAGTCAAGTCTCCGGCCAATGCCAATGCTTCAAATATGTTAACTTTTTCATTGGAAATCGTATAAGTATTCGGGCGAGCAACTTCTCCAAGTACAGAAATCTTATAGTTTGTCATACGTACATTTACAATAAACTTATCGTCAGAAAAGAACGGAGATAACCGTTTACGTATGGTCTCTTCTGCTTGACTTTTTGTCAATCCACCTACATGGACGACACCCAATGAGGGGAAATCAATGTTACCATTATTATCTACCAAATAGTTCATCAAAGAGGGCTGTGTCGTTACATTTTTTGTATGAACACTCAAAGATGATTGTACAACTAAATTATAAGGAGCTGCCGTTTCTGCATTTTCACTATTAACCGTAATCGTCAATAAGTCTTTTGGCATGATACGTGCATCATATAATTCACTTATCTGCTGAACATTCTTTAAGTCATCACTATTTTGAATGTATGGAACATTCTTATAACTCGTACAAGAACTAAAGGCTAAAATTGCCGATAAAAATAGTAAATGGAAATTTCTCTTCATTCTCTTTTTAATTTTTGTATGTTATGTTCTTTTTGTTTTTTTCTATTTTAATATGCATTCTTTTCGTTATGCATGATCATGTTTCGGACAGTCAACCACATGATACGAATGTCAAGCCAAAACGACCAATTTTCTACATACCAAATATCTTTTTTGATACGCTCCTCCATTTGATAGAGTTCTTTCGTCTCACCACGACATCCGGTAACTTGAGCCCAACCGGTAATCCCCGGTTTTATAAGATGGCGTACCATGTATTTATCTATGAGTTTGCCGTATTCCTCTGTATGTTTAAGCATGTGGGGTCGTGGTCCGACCAAAGACATGTCTCCTAAAAATACATTAATGAATTGAGGTAACTCATCAATGTTGGTTTTACGCATAAAGTCTCCGAATTTTGTTTTTCGAGGATCATGTCCTGTCGCTTGCAATGTATCACTTTGTGCGTTTACTTTCATACTTCTGAACTTGTAGCAGTAGAATTCCTTGCCATCCAAACCATTACGTTTTTGTTTGAAAAATATAGGTCCGGGGGAAGTTGATTTGATAATCAATGCCACAATTATATAAATTATTGGGAAAATTGTACATAAAAAAATGGTCGAACAAAGAAGATCAAACGTTCTTTTCAGAATTCGATTATCTAATAACTGCAGTGGCTCTTCACGAATGTATAAAACCGGTACATCTCCCAAAAGTTCCATGTTCATCTGTCTTTTTACGTAATTACGAACGTTTGGTACACTGAAAAAACGAACAACATGGTTCTCACAATAAGATATGAGTTCGCGAATTTCCGTATTCCGGTTAGATGGCAAACAACAATACAGTTGTTGTATTTTCTCATTTTGAACATCTTCCAAATAGGGGATAATATCCTTTATCGTTCCTAAATAGGGGATATTCTTATTTGCAAAAGTCTCGCTTTCACTATCGTTGAAATAACCATGAACTCGATATCCTGAAGATGGACTGGCAATCATTTCATAGTGCAAATCAACCATATTGGAGTTTGCACCTACAAAAACAACATCAGAAGTATTGAAACCCATGCTACGTGTGCGACTAACTACTGAACGCGACAATATACGGCAACATGTTAGTAAGATACAAAAAAGAACAAAGAAAGAACAATTGGCTTGCCAATTCAATAAAGAGTGGTCTATAAAACCGGCACTGATTTCAGCGAATAAAGCAAACCAAAGAACGGTCGTGAAAACACGTTGTACGATTTGTTCCGGTCGTACCTTGTTCTTTTGCAATATAGGAGGATACATTGATATACATAAAAGGTAACTTAAATTATAGATGATAAAAAGTTCGTTGAAATTAGAATAAACCAACGATATCTCATGAAAAATACCTTCTCCATTGATAAAATGGAAAATCAATAACATAAGATTCAATACGATTAAATCCAATGCAACTACCATCCATTTAATTACCTTTGTTGTCTGTGATACCTGTCTCATAAAGCTCCTTTTTTATTCAGAACAAACTATGTGAAAACATGCATTCCAATGTTTTAAACGGGCCAAAGGTACGACTTTTTTCTTATTTTATGAAATTAGTACGTATTAAATTGTATTTTTAATTGTTTTTCTATTTTAGATGATACATTTTCTTGAAAAAATACACCTGCAATATATTTTTGTTTCGATGGAAATTCATATTTTAAGGATTAAGTTTTATCTTTGCAGACAAATTGAAAAAATAAATTCGATATATAGATAATATTACATTCATCATAATATAATAAATAGAAAACAATGAATATTTTTTCAAAACTATTCAAGAAGAAAAACTCCGAAGAAGACACGCAGGAAACAATAGGAGGTATACAAGACTTTATGACGCTGATTAGGGTATATTATCAAGCGGTCATGGCTAGTAACATGGGTATTACGAATCTAGGATTTCTTCCGGATATGGCAGTCTTTAAACGTACTCTAAAGGTTCCGACTCAAAATAATAAATTGGGAGTCGCAGAAAAGAGCAGATGCAAGAAGATGCTGATGCAGATTTATGGTATGGAAGATACCTTTTTTAAAGAAATTGATGCAAGTATTAAGAAGAATTGCCGAAATGTCAATGACGTTAAGAACTATTTATTCATGTTTCAAGGTTTTAGTAATGACCTGATCATGCTTATCAGCAATTTGATGCAATGGAAATTCCGGATTCCTAATTTCTTTAAAAAGATGATATATACCATGACGGAAAAAACGGTCAACGACATATTGACGAAGAATACGTGGAAAGATGATGCGGTAAGAAAAACCTGTATCAATATTCGCAAATATCAGGCACAACTTGGGTATTCACAGAAATGGATGACCGAATACGCATACAAAATCGTTACATTGGCAAAAAAAGAAAAACTACCCAAAGAAGATGTCTAAGAAACTTCTAAATGTAAAAAATATATAAAAGAAGATTCTTGATTTCAAGATTTAAGAGAAACATTTCTATATTTGTGTACAATTTGGTAAGTAGAATGACAAACGAAGACAAAAATCTATTTGGAACATTTGAAGCCAGACTGCGCCAGTTGATGTTTTTATATGATGAATTAGAAAAGGAAAAACGCATATTGGAACAAGACTTGGCGAATAAAGAGCAAAAACTTCGAAAGTTGCAACAAGATTATGACGATTTGGAAGTCTGCTATACCGATTTGATGCAAGCTAGAGTTATCAGCATTACAGTTGGAAATGTTAAAGATACGAAGCAACGATTGTCGAAGCTGGTGCATGAGATTGACAAATGCTTGGCTTTATTAAACGGAACAGAATAAGGTTATAGGCATGGACAATGAAAAGATGAAAATAAAATTGCAGATAGCGCAAAGCTATTATCCTATGACTATCATTCGAGAGGATGAATGGATATACAGAGAAGCAGCTAGACGCATTAATGATAAGCTTAACCAATATAGGGAGCATTTTCCTAATTTGGATATGGAGAAATATATGACCATGATTGCATTGGACTTTTCCATAGCTACCATAGAATTAGAAAAGAAAAATGATGTGCAACCTTACAAGGAGAAAATAGAGGACTTAACTTCTACATTGGAAAGCTATCTGAAAAATAAAGGCTAGAAAGCTCTTTACATCAAGAGAATTATGCACCGTTTCGGCTTTTAAAAGAGGAAACTCTTTAAAGGCGAAGCGGTGTTTTTGTATATAAATTAAATAAAATAATTGTATGGAAGAAATAATAATAGGAACTATTATTGGTGTAACCATCGGAATTACATGCGGTTATCTTTTGCTTAAAACTGCATTGAAGAAGAAACACGATGGAATACTGAAAAAGGCACAGGAAGAGGCCGAAGTAATTAAGAAAAACAAGTTGTTGGAAGTTAAAGAAAAGTTTCTGAATAAAAAGTCTGAATTGGAAAAAGAGGTTGCAGCTCGAAACCAAAAGATTCAGCAAACAGAAAACAAACTGAGACAAAAAGAGATTAGCTTGAATCAGAAGCAAGATGATTTGCAGCGCCGAAAAAATGAAACGGAAGCAATCAAAGAAAATCTGGAGGCTCAATTGCTTGTTATAGATAAGAAAAAAGAGGAGTTAGAGAGATTGCAATCTCAAGAACGCGAAAAACTGGAAGCTATCAGTGGATTGAGTGTGGAAGAGGCAAAAGAAAGATTGATTGAATCTTTAAAGGAAGAGGCAAAGAGTGAGGCTGCATCCTACATTAATGATATCATGGATGATGCCAAACTTACGGCTAACAAAGAAGCTAAACGGATTGTTATCCAAAGCATTCAACGTGTTGCAACGGAGACAGCCATAGAAAATTCCGTAACAGTATTCCATATTGATTCGGATGAAGTAAAGGGAAGAATCATCGGACGCGAAGGACGTAACATTCGTGCTCTTGAAGCTGCTACCGGTGTGGAAATTGTTGTGGATGATACTCCGGAAGCGATTGTTCTTTCTGCATTTGATCCGGTACGTAGAGAAATCGCACGGTTGGCTTTGCATCAATTGGTGACAGACGGTCGTATTCATCCGGCACGTATTGAAGAGGTTGTGGCTAAAGTGAAGAAACAAATAGAAGAGGAAATCATTGAAACCGGAAAACGAACAACTATAGATTTGGGAATTCATGGTTTGCATCCTGAATTAATTCGTATTATCGGTAAAATGAAAT
>JAFUNW010000071.1 GCA_017472905.1 Bacteroidaceae bacterium | reverse complement strand
GTAAGGTCTCTTTCTCATTAAAGACTTTCTTTTCTCTATTCTGATAGGAGTCCAGGTTCACGTAATCGGTAGGAGAAGACAAAGGCACACCATTCTCTACCAATAAAGTATTTCCATTTTGGAAAGAGGAAACTGCCGCGCCTTCACTCTCATTTATCGAAGGAATCTCCATTGGCGGAAAACCGACCGGCGGTAACTCCCCTGCCGAATCTGGCAATATTTCCATCGGAGGAGCGTCATTCGGAGCAGGCATTTGTTCCACTGTCCGTTGCTGTTCCTCGCGCTTCCGTTGCTTCTCTGCTGCAGCCTCTCGCTCTTCTTTAGTACGCTTCATCAATTTGTTAACCTCTTGCACCAAAAGTTTCTCTTCTACCTGAAGCAGTTGACTACATTCGCGAATATAAACGGAACGAACAATGTTTTCTGGTATAACAGCGATACTACGCACTATGTCAGTAATCAGTCCGGCACGCTTAATCGGGTCATTGCCGACATCTTCCATCAATAATCCTGTCTTAAAGCGAATGAAATCAACTTCGTGCGTATCAATATATTTTTTATAATCAGCGGCATTGTGCTTACGTGCAAAACTGTCGGGGTCTTCTCCATCGGGCAAAAGAACAACTTTTATATTCATTCCTTCTTCCAATAGCATATCAATTCCGCGAATGGAAGCCTTAATTCCGGCACCATCACCATCGTAAAGAACCGTTATATTGTTTGTAAAACGATGAATCAATCGTATTTGTCCTTGTGTTAAAGAAGTTCCGGATGAGGCTACGACATTTTCTATACCGACCTGATGCATGGAGATAACATCGGTATAGCCCTCCACAAGGAAACAACGATCGTCTTTGACAATGGATTGTTTTGCAAAGTATATACCGTAGAGTTCATTGCTTTTATGATAAATCTCTGATTCGGGAGAATTCACATATTTGGCAACCTTGCCATCAGTTTTCAGTACACGCCCTCCAAAAGCAATCACTTTTCCACTAAGCGTATGAACAGGAAACATGACACGTCCCCAAAAACGGTCACGCAACTCTCCATCATTATCGCGCCGATAGCACAAACCGGTCTTTTCCAAGAACTCTTCTTTATAGCCTTTACGTTTTGCTTCCTTTGCTAAAGCATCTCGTTCGTTAAGACTATAACCCAATTGAAATTTACGAATAATATCATCGCGAAAACCACGTTGACGGAAATAGGCCAATCCGATACTTTGCCCATCCACATGGTTGTAAAGCAGATCTTGAAAATAATCGCGAGCAAATTCATTGACCACAAACATACTTTCCCGGTCGTTCTGTACTTGCTTCTCCTCAGGAGAAAGTTCCCGTTCTTTGATTTCGATGTGATATTTATTTGCCAACCATTTCAAGGCTTCGTAATAATTCAGTTGCTCGTGTTCCATGATGAAATGCACCGCATTTCCTCCCTTTCCACAGCTAAAGCATTTGCACAATCCTTTCGAGGGAGAAACTACGAACGAAGGAGTCTTCTCATTGTGAAACGGACACAGGCCTTTATAGTTCACACCGGCCTTTTTCAATGTGACGAACTCCGACACCACGTCCACTATTTGAGCAGCGTCTAATATCCTATCTATGGTAGCTTGATCAATCATCGCTTATTCATATTCCTTACTCTAATTATCTTTTTCTTGCTACAAAAGTAGCTTTTTTCCCTTGAAATATGCAACGATTGTGGCAGAAAATAGAAAAATAATAGTCTCTTTAGGGAAGATAAAGGGAGATAGCGCTTCAAATACTTAAAAACTCCTAATTTATCAAGCTTCGCTTCACATAATCGAACATATTGCACAATCTTTTCGTACATATTAATATATGATCTAGATCAAATTACACAATTTTTCTCGCTCTTCAAAACGATAAATTCTTCGATTTATGAAACGATACATCTTTTATTCTATGATGATTGGTTTAATTACAATTACGCTTGGCTGTGGCAACCAATCTCAGACAACACCCTCCCTCGTTCGGGTAAAATGTGATACTGTAAGAGCTTTTACCTCGTCCAACAAACTACAATTCCCGGCACGAATAAAGGCTGCCGAGGAGGTCAACATGGCATTCAAAGTAAGTGGAGAGTTAACACAAGTGTTAGCGCAAGAGGGAAAATCAGTTCGCCAAGGAGATTTATTAGCCCAAATCAATCCTCGCGATTATGAACTGCAACTACAAGCTGTTGAAGCTGAATGGCAGAATATCAAAGCTGAAGCAGAACGTGTCTTTGATTTATATGCCGATAGTGTAGCAACAACTTCCGATTACGATAAAGCACGTTTTGGATTACAGCAAATTTCGGCAAAATATGAAAATGCAAAAAATCAATTGGCCGATACAAAAATATATGCTCCATTTGATGGGTATATCAAACATTGTCTGTTTGATCCACCTACGGTTGTTGGAGCGGGAATGCCTGTAATAACCTTGTACTCTTCATCCATGCCAGAAGTGGAGATTTATGTTCCCTCATCTGTATTTTATCGTCAAAATGAAATCGCTTCGTTCAATGCAAAATTCGATTTTCTGGAAGAAAGAGTAACATTGCAACTTATCAGCATATCTTCCAATGTCAATTCCAATCAATTATATAGTGTTCGACTAGCGTTACCTTCATCAATGAAAAGGAGACCTTCGGTAGGTATGTCAGCTATGGTTGAAATTGTTTTTCGTACTACATCCGAAAATATTGTAGAAATACCGACAAGCGCTATCTTCCATGAAAACGACTTAGACTATGTATGGACCCTCGTAAAAGAAAAGGTTGTAAAACGTCCGATTGAAATTGCACAATTGCACACCAATGGTACAGCCACGATTACATCCGGATTAAAAACCGGTGAAATCATTGTAATTGCCGGAGTAAACAAGCTCAAAGAGAATCAATATGTGAAAGTTCAGCCACAAGCAAGCAAAACAAATACGGGAGGATTGTTATGATAGATTTCGGTAAGTGGGCATTCGACAATAAACGCCTTATATGGTTTCTCATAGCTGTTCTTCTATTGGGAGGAATTCATGCTGCATACGAAATGAGCAAATTGGAAGATCCCGAAATCAAGGTTAAGATAGCAATGGTTGTAGCAACCCGTCCGGGTGCTTCATCTACGGAGATGGAGCTAGAGGTGAGCGAACCATTGGAAAGGGTTATTCGTACCATAGGAGAAGTAAAGTATGTACAAAGTTGGTCTCGAAACGATGTTGCCATATTGCAGGTGGAATTACACCCTACAACGAATGACGAGGAATTGGAACAATGTTGGGATATACTTCGCCGAAAGGTAAACGACATTGCTCCCCAATTACCCGAAAGCTGTTCGGTAATGGTGCAAGATGATTTCAGTCTTGTATACGGAATGTTTTATGCTCTTACAGGAGATGGGTACACAGAGAAAGAATTGTCTGATTATGCG
Organism: Bacteroidaceae bacterium; assembly: GCA_017472905.1. Taxonomy (GTDB): domain Bacteria; phylum Bacteroidota; class Bacteroidia; order Bacteroidales; family Bacteroidaceae; genus Phocaeicola_A. The sequence continues at coordinate 2,506 of JAFUNW010000071.1, read as the reverse complement.
GAACTTATCCAACGTGAATTAACCAACCTCGATGGAGTAGGACGGGTATTGATATACGGTGAACGGGAAAATGCCATCAACATCTCACTTCTACCGGAGAAAATGGCCTCATTGGGAATATCACCGATCGAAGTGTTAACCACCTTGCAAGGACATAACAACATCTATTATGCAGGCTATTACAACAATGGTGATAATCGTGTACGAGTGACGGTAGCCGATAAATTTCATACTCAAAATCAGATTGGGCAGATGATTATTCAAGGACATGAAGATGATCAGTTGCGATTGTGTGATATAGCTTGTGTAGAGAGCGGCTATGTAGAACCGATAAGAAATCAAATGAAATACAATGGTAAACCGGCTCTTGGCATAGCTGTTGCCGCTACATCAGGAACAGACATCGTTAAAGTAGGGAAAGACGTTGAAGAGCGGTTGACAAAACTCACTGAAGAGCAATTGCCAACCGGCATTGTTTGCAATAAAATCTTTTATCAGCCTACGCGAGTATTGGATGCTCTGACTACATTCTTCGTCAATCTGTTGGAGTCCATCGTCATTGTTATTGCAGTGTTGATGTTTACAATGGGACTAAGAAGCGGTTTGATTATCGGCTTCAGTCTGCTAACCATTGTTGTAGGAACATTCCTTTTGCTCGGCTATTTTGACGGTTCGATGCAACGTGTGTCGTTGGCTTCGTTTATTTTGGCTATGGGGATGTTGGTTGATAATGCCATCGTGATTATTGACGGTATATTGATCGACCTCAGTCGAGGAAAATCGCGCTATGAAGCCATGACTTCAATTGGTCGTAAAACTGCGATGCCTCTTCTGGGAGCAACTCTTATTGCCATACTTGCTTTCTTCCCGATATTCCTATCACCTGATACAGCCGGTGTTTATGTGCGTGACTTGTTCATTGTTCTGGCCGTAAGTTTGATGCTTAGTTGGATATTGGCTTTGACCCACGTCCCACTAATGGCAAATCGTTGGTTAAAATCACCTGTCAACGAAACTCTTGGCACGACATTGTATGAAGGGCGAATATACCAAGTTTTGCGCTCTACATTGCGTTTTGGGCTACGCCATCGTTGGACAATGGTGGTATGTGGAATTGTAATGGTCGCCATAAGCGGTTGGGCTTTTCGATATGTCAAGCAGGGATTCTTCCCAGACATGACCTACGACCAGCTTTATATGGAGTATAAACTGCCTGAAGGAACAAACTACACCCGCGTAGAAAGTGATCTGCAAGAGATAGAAAGTTATCTGAAATCTCGTCCGGAAGTAGCCGACATTACGACTTCGATAGGAGGAACTCCGGCACGTTACAATTTAGTGAGAAGCATTGCCACCCCATCGCTCTCTTATGGTGAACTTATCGTGTCATTTACCTCGGCTGAAAGCCTCAAAGAGAATATTGCTTCCATACAAGAGTATCTCACCGAGAATTATCCCGATGCTTACGTTAAACTTAAAAAGTACAACATCATGTACAAGAAGTATCCCATAGAACTACAGATTATGGGGCCCGATCCGGCAGTTTTAAATTCCATAGCTGATAGAGCCAAAGAGCTCATGAAAGAGACACGAGAGGTATGCCTCATTACATCGGACTGGGATGCAAAAAGGCCGTTCTTGGAGATAGATTACAACCCGATGTTGGCCGGACATGCCGGGGTTAATCGAGAAGATATCTCAATGTCGCTACTCACAGCAACAGGAGGCATTCCTATCGGACAATTTTATGAAGGTAAAGAGGAGAATACAATCTATTTAAAGATGGAAGAAAATGGCGGTCGAGCCATCGACAATCTGGAGAATGTTCCTATCTTCTCAATGTTGCCCAATATAAATGGGCTACTTGACGAAGAGATTCTTCTGAAAATAAAGAGTGGAACGATAAATCGTGACGAACTTATTCATTCGTTACGACATTCCACTCAACTTGCAGCTTTAGGACGTGGTGTGAAAATCGAATGGGAGTATCCCGTTATCGCTCGATATAATGGGCAGAGAGCCCAAAGCGTAATGTGCTCTCCTGTAGATGAAGTTGAAACGGAAGCAGCTCGGCAGATTATCGCCCGGAAGATGGCTTCCATAGAACTACCCGATGGATACTCATTCCGTTGGGGAGGAGAAAAGGAGGCGAGCGATCAAACGATGCATTACCTTTTTAAACAGATCCCGTTGGGACTGATTCTAATCATTGCCGTATTGATTTTTCTATTCAAGGATTATCGTAAGCCGACACTGATACTATGCTGCATTCCTCTATTGGCAGTCGGCATCGTTGGCGGCATGCTCTTGAGCGGCAAAGTATTTAATTTCTGTGCAATTGTTGGAGCATTGGGATTGGCCGGAATGCTCATCAAGAACTGCATCGTGCTGATGGATGAAATCAATCAGCAAATTGCAGATGGTCAAACAGCAGAGACTGCCCTTATCGAGAGTTCGTGTGTACGTATGCGAGCTGTAATGATGGCATCGCTCACAACCATCCTTG
>JAFUNW010000070.1 GCA_017472905.1 Bacteroidaceae bacterium | reverse complement strand
TTAATATACTTGGCAAAGTATCTTAGGATACTTGCTCATTTATCTTAAGATACTTGGCCATTTATCTTAAGATACTTTTTTCTGTGATTTTTAAGGTAAAAATATGCCATTTCAATGAAGACGGCTTCGATGGTCAACGAAAGCGGCTTTTTTTCTTAGGTCGGGCGGCAGAATTGAATGATACTACAATTTAAATGTTTGTTACGTGTAAAGTGAATCTGTATCAAGTCGCTATTGCCTAAATAAACATGTATAGGAATAAAGTATTTATATAGAAAAGTCGTCTAGGTTACGTTATTAACCTATTAACTTTTCTGGTATAAATGGTATTGGGGGATTTAAAAAGAACTTAAGATTCGTTCTTTACATGAATACCCTAGGGATATGATTGGAGCATATTCCTATACAATGTTATTGTGAATTGTCGTATGACTGATTGTTTAAATAAAACAGAACTTCTTGGTTATAAGTTATTGATGTTTTCTTCTGTAAGTCCGGTTGCTTCTATGATTGATTGAATCGGAACATTCAGTTTTTTTAGATTTCGAGCTATTTCAATAATGCCTTCAGCTCTTCCTTCAGCTCTTCCTTCTTCGCGTTCGGTCGTGATGTTATCTCGCAAAATAACGACATTGTCTAAGTGGCGATAATAGGCTTTCTTTTCCTCTTTAGAGAGGGAGTCTACATCCAAACGATTGCGAGCCTCACCTAAACCGGGCGCATCGGCATCTTCCGGTATTTCTCCGGTATTGAGGAAATAGATCCATTGCTCCAAAGGTACTCTAGACCATTTGTTGAAGTCATTTACCCGCAGGATATAATATTCCGGATAGAGTTGACTGACGGTGTCTACCTGAAACTTCTCTTGTTGGAATGGAGAGAGTTGCAGAATGTCGTTATTATGTATTCCCCGGAATTCCGTAATACCGTGATATACGGTGTCTTTTCCGGCTCCAAGAGCAAAATAGACGATGTTGATGCTATATATTTTACGGATGTTCTCATAGCCCTGACCACGTTGTATGTATTCAGTGACTAATTTAGAGACTCCGAAAAGCATGCGTTGGAAATATGCAAATTCGTTGTTGTTTTGTATCTCAAACAACAATAATTGGCCTTTGCTATCTTCGGCTAGTATGTCTACGCGATTGTATTTATCGAACTCTTCTTCTTGATTGCTTTCACTTTCCAACAGACGTTGGATGGTGATTTTTTCTTCAAGAAGAGTTGTCAGCAGACCTTCTAATACACCAAAGTTGGCTTTGTCACGCAAAAGACGTTTCATCGCCCAATCAAATCGGATATAGCTTGCCATAATCGTTTCGTTTTAAATATACTACCTGCAATTATTATAGGTTGCAAAGGTAAATTTTTCTTTTCAATCTGCCAATGAATTCTTGTTTTTTATTCTATCAGTTAACAGATAAGTTCTATATCCGATTTATCAATGTTTACACAAGCATATCCCAAACATTCGATATGTATTGCTACCATAGGGCGATTTGTCTCTACCCGACAGAGTTCACCTTCGAAGCCTTTTAGCGGGCCACGAGCAATGCGTATGATTTCACCGGTCTTGAAAATGTGGTTGTGCATTTCAACCGATTTGTCGGTATGACTCAACATGTATTTCAAACTCTCAATTTGAGAGTCCGGAATGGTGGCCGGGGTGTACTGACCGGGATAAGAGACCAGCTTATTGATGAAGGAATAGGTATGCAGGCGTTTTTCTGTGGCTTTGTCGGTATGGATAAAAATTACCATAGGAATGACAACCCGTTCCACTCTTTTTTTTCGGTCACTCCATTGATGGTATTCCCATTGGGTCGGGACATAATTTTCAATATGGAGTTCTTGTAATTTCTTGCTGATTGCTTTCTCGCAACGAACTTGTACCAACGCTGCAACCCAATGTTTAGGCAACGCTTCGCGGTCGTCAGTCCCATTGACTGTCGATACGGAAAATGCGCTGAGGTCATCGTTCGTTACTTCCATAAGTTACCTTCTAGATACATTTTCTTAATGAAAATGATGTTTCGTTGGTCGTGCAAAGATAATGCTTTTTTCTAAATTTGGGCTTTTTCTTATAATTTAAATGGGAATAATTCTATAAATTGTTATTTCCCTCTTAATATAATAAGGTGGCTAATAGAAAAAGGAAATATACGATGTATCTTCAAAATAGTCGGAAATCTTCTTTAAATAGCTTGATAATATTTGCAAATCCAATGAGCGATTGAAGTAAAAATCAACCATTCTGTGTATCTTTGTACCATGAATTCATTCGTTAGAGAAGTATATGGACTTAAGTTTTGAAGAGATAAATAGTCGGCATGTTCTTTATTCATTTGTGGAAGATTTGTTGCATCAGGCATTCCCGGAAAATGAACGTAGAGATGATGAGATGCAACGGCATAATACGGATAATCATCCGTTGTTTCATTGCTGTTTGATTCGTGATGAGGAGGTTTCGTCTCCAATAGGACTATTGACTTATTGGGATTTCTCTCATTATTTATATATCGAACATTTGGCCGTAAGCCCGGATTTACAGGGAAAAGGGTATGGCAAGAGGTTGCTTACTGAGTTTATTCATGACAAGAAACGTCCCATTGTATTGGAAGTAGAACATCCCAATGGTTTGTTGAGTCGAAAACGCATTTCCTTTTATCAACGGTGTGGTTTGCAATTATGGGAATGTGATTATCTGCAACCCCCTTATCGGCCTAAAGATCTTCCGATACCTTTATATTTAATGGCTACGAATGAATTGGTTTTTAATCGAGACTATTCTGATATTTGTCAGACAATACATCGTGTTGTATATGGTATATGATTTGTGAGTATTCAGTGGTCATAGAACATCAGCAGGTCGACATAAACCGGAAGATGGTCGCTATATCCACCTTGATATTTCATACCGTGATAAGTGCGGAAGGGTTGTTTACCGCCATATCGCTTGTCTTCTTCTAATAAGAATGGGAAATGGGCGATGCTGGCCAAAGAGGGTGAGAGTCGTAAGCTCTTGTTTTTCATAAATAGAGAACCTGAGGCCAGAATCTGATCGAAAATGCCCCATTCACCTTGATAGCGATAGGTTCCTCCGGAAAGCGATGCCATGAGGTTGTATAGCGATGTTGATTGGGGAGGGATGGTGTCTGACGGAGTTCTGGTTTGTAATACCTCTGTAAAGAGTTTGCTATTCGGATATTCATTAAAATCGCCCATGATCAATATCTTAGGTGAGGCCTGTACGGAAAATAGCGAATCAACTTTTTGTTTCAGCATGTTTGCTGCTAAACAGCGAAAAGGGTAAGATTTCTTTGTCCCGCCTGAACGAGAGGGAAAATGACAGACAAAGATGTGTAGTGTGTCTCCGGTAATTATACGTCCGGAGACTTGAAGAATATTTCGCGTAGGTCGTTGATGGATCTGTTGTGAAGGGATGGGTACTTCTTCTTTATGGAGAACCAGAAAGCGTTGAGGCTGATAGAGTAGAGCTACGTCTATGCCGCGCTCATCGGGGGAATTTGTTATGAGGTATTTATATCCGGCTTTTTTCAGGGGCGAGTATCGGGTGAGGTCGCGCATGGTTTGCTCATTTTCTACTTCGCAAAGCCCTATGAGGTCCGGCAATCTGTTTTCGCCAACGGCCACAATGATTTGGCTTATCCGCAGAAGTTTTTGCTTATATCTTGAGTAGGTCCATTTTCTTATGCTATTGGGAAGAAACTCATGGTCGTTTTTCAATGAATCGTGTTTGCAATCAAACAGATTTTCCACATTGTAGCTCATTACCCGAAACGTATCTGTTATCAGAGAGGTTTGAGCATATAGAGAGGATATGTAGAAGCTACTTGTTAATAAAAGCAACCGTATGAAATATATTTTTCTCATGATTCTCTGGTTTGGCATGTAGGAACAGGTGTGAAGGGGTGAAAGAAATTAGAGTGGGCAGTACGCTACCCACTCTAATATTTCCTTAGAAACAAATTATTTTACGACTTTCTTTCCGTTTATAATATAAACCCCATGAGATTCGATTTTATTGATTTTTCGTCCGGATAGGTCGTATATAACGGCTTTGTCGGGATTGTCGGTTTCCACCTCTTCAATACCTGTAGGATCAACCAACACTCGGATGGTTCCATCTGTAGCAAGTGTAGAAGTATCCCATTTGTATCCGGGAGCAGGAATTGCCGGCTCCAATACCGGTTCTCCGGAAAGATTGATAACTCCCTTGCCTTTGAAAATCTTTATTTCGTCTCCGTCTGCATATTCTCCGCTTACACGTTCTATACGGAATGTAGGAGAGTTCAATGTGATATTTCCGGAAACATTGAATGCATCGTTGCGGATCGTGGATGTACCGCGTGCACGAATGTAGAGGATACCACCTTCTTTTACGTTGAGTGTTCCGTCCAATGTGATAGTTCCCACTGTATAGGATGTACGTCCAGAGGTGATAATACCTCCTTTATTGACAACTACAGAGGCTGTTTTTCCTATTCCGGCCAATGTTCCTCCATTGTTTACCGTAATCAATCCGGTAGTGGTGGCTGTCGAAGTGTTGCTGGCGGCAATACTACCTCCATTGATGTTGATGCGGCATTGACTGGCTCCACTTAAGGAGAGTTCTCCATCGCCATATTTATTTAATGTAGCACTTTGGTTGAAAACACCGGCAAACGTATTGTCTGTACCCAGATAGCCGACATTGTAAGTTCCGGTTGAGAAGGTACAATCTGTTGCAGAGCTTTCCAAGGCTCCGATCATGGTGGTCAGATTTTGCTCTGTTTTGTCTTGGCTCTTGTAGTGAGCAACATATATGCCCGCATCCAGTTTCAGTGTAGCTTTTGAAAGGTCTGTTGCACTGACTAAACGAAGTTGTCCGGAGGTTACGTGATACGTACCGGTAAAGCCGGACATATTTGTTGACACATCTCCTCGTACGTATGGGAATGAAATTTTCAAGGTTCCTTCACCGGTCAGTATACCTTGTATCTTGCATCGTTGACCTCCGGCTATCGTCAATGTCTTGCCCTTTAATATCTCCACATGGTTGTTGAGTGTGGGTACTTGTGAAGTCGAGTTGTTGTCGAAAATACGAATGGTACTGTTCCCGTTGACTATGATTTTAGAAGTGGCTGTACCGAAAGTGGTATTCCAACTTCCCATAGCCAATGTACCTCCGTCCAAACGCGTACCTTTGCTCCAGGGATTGGTTCCTCCATAGGTGATGTTCAATTGGCCGCTTCCGCTTTTTACTAACATACCGTTTCCTTTGATGATGCCTTTCAAAGCAGTAGCTCCGCTCGTTACTTGTATGGTTGCAGTGTCAGTAAGTGTGATACCTCGATTTGTCGCTGTATTTGAATTGTTGATAATCAAAGTAGCCTTACCGATTTGCAAATTGTCGGCAGAAGAACTTGCTGCTCCTAGTGAACTTGGCATGCCACCATCGGCCAATTCTTTTACAGTAACAATTCCTCCATTGATGATGGTTGCGCCGGTATAATCGCTTTTAGTCGTATTGAGGGTCAAACGTCCATTGCCGTTTTTGACCAGCATACCGCTTCCGCTGAATCCACCATCTCCATTGAATACATAATTTTGGTTGGTATTTGTGATGCTTACTTTCTTTATCGGCATCAGTTCGTTTACCGTAATTTGTGAAATTGCAGCTCCATCTATGAACTCAACTTCGTCTTGTGCTACAAATTCAGTTTCAACATCGTTCAGCTTGAAGTTCTTTGTTTGATAATTCCATGTGCCGTCTATTGCTCCTGTCCATTGAACACCGGCAGAGGGCTGGCGTTGTTCATTGATGGTTAAATAGATGGCGTTGGATTCATGAACCAAGTTGTAAGACAGTCCGGTTAAACCGCGTACAGAGAAATCCTTTATTTCTCCATTGAATGCTCCGGTATATTCGATGAGCTTGAATTTTCCGGGCTGAACATCGGATTCCGCCGGAAGAATTGTGAAGATAACAGGAGCAGATACCGTTAGGTTTCCTTCGACTTTCAGTAAATCCGCGCTCTGTTTTTCGATAGCAGTGCAGATGTCCATCTCCAGATAAACCGTCTTGTCTAACGTCAGTCCCTTGTTGAAAGTCATGCATGTCGCAGGAGCAATCCGGCAACCTTCATAATTTAACGCTCCTTCGAATACAATATCGTTCACACTCGCTTTTCCGGCCAATGTTCCTCTGGCACGTAAATCTACTTTTCCGCTAATTTCTCCATTGACTTCCAACGTACCTTCTGATACGTAGGTTGTTCCGGAGTAATTTAAAGGTATATCAACCGTGAGAGTTCCGGCTTGACTTTTCCATAGATCCATTTTGCCGCTTAGCTTGCCGCTTCCTTTCAGACCGATTGTTTGTCCTTTTACAGGCATGGCATAAAGTACACCGGGCTTCATGTCCGTATTCACTTCTATTTGTTCAGATGAATATAAATCAAGAAGTATGCTCTTGCCATCGGCATAAGATGCGGTAGAAGAACGTTCATAATTTGTAAATTCATTTGTTTCTTTCCATACAAGGTCTGTCACCATGCAAGGAGGCAGTTGCGGACGGGGCATGTCGTATCCCAGATAGAAGCCGGTGTTCGGACTTTGGTAATACCCCTTGGTCGTACATTGCAAACGATAGGCTGGATCTTCCTGTAAACAATAGATGTTGTCTATGTCTGTCGGCAAATCGGTTGCAAAACCGACAATACCTACACATACCCCATTTTCTTTGTGAAGCAAAATCAGTTCTTCGCGCCAGTCTCCGGCAATGTCTCCCCAGAAAGCTGCACGTTTGGCATATACGGTTACATAGCGCCAATTGCTTAGTTTGGCTATTTCTATCAATCTACCTTTGTAGAAGTCTTTGATATATACGTTATAGTGGCTATCACTTGTTTCTACAATTTCGCGATCGTAATCGCCATCCCACCAAATTCCCTCTGTCGGATAGGGGTTGGTATGTTCAGGGATGAGGTCGCCTTGAGCATTGTATACTCCTCCCATTGTTGACCACATTTCCCATCCCCAATGGTTCGGGTCAATGTCCATACATTCTCCGCGACCTACGTCTCCAACAGAAGAGAGATACCATTTCTTGATAGCCTTACCGGTTGCTGCATCATAGAGTATTTGACCGAGCATGTCTCCTGCATTTTGTTGGATGGCAAAAGTTTCGAGTCCCGGACGTGAAGGGTCAATGTCGCTTGTACGGAAGCGGTCACCATGCGCGATGCCCGGATTGTTCAGTGTATTTCCATTTTCATTCATGGTATATCCTCCGGTAAGCATCTCATCGCGTCCGTCTCCATCTACGTCAGCTATACGGATTTGGTGGAAGGCAGGTCCTCCGGTTGGTTTGCAAAAGAGTTCTTTCCATTCGCCGGCTTTCCCGTTGGTAAAAT
>JAFUNW010000004.1 GCA_017472905.1 Bacteroidaceae bacterium | reverse complement strand
GGCACGAATATAAACTAAAAAAATTATATCTTATCATGAAAGTAGTAATTAATTGTATTTTGGCAGCGTGTGTAGTCGGTTTAATCTACTTATGCTATGCTAGTATCATGGGTCCGATCAACTTTGAAAAGACCAAAGAACAGAGAGAAGAAGAGATTATCGCCCGCTTGATTCACATCCGTGAGGCACAAGTAAATTTCCGTAACGTCAATAGAGGTGGATATTGCGATAATTTCGACCAACTCATTGAATTCGTTAACACCGCTCAATTACCCTTTGTGAGAAAAGAAGGTGAATTGACTGATGAGCAATTGGAAAACGGATTGACCGAACAAAAAGCTGTGGCTATGATAGAGAAAGCCCGCAAAACCGGAAAATGGGATGAAGTTAAGAAAAACGGTTTGGAAGCATTCAGCCGCGATACATTTTGGGTGAATTTGAAAGACACCGTATTCGGTGCAGACTTCAATGCAGACTCTTTGGCTTACGTTCCTTATGGAAACGGTGTAAAATTTGAGTTAGCAACCAGAATCGATTCAACTCGTTCAGGTACACCGCTCTATTTGTTTGAAGCACGCACTCCGTATGAAACATACCTTTCTGACCTTGACAAACAAGAACTCATCAATCTTATTGACAAAGGTGAAGATATGGGAAGATATTGCGGTTTGAAAGTGGGTGACGTAGAAAACCCCAACAACAATGCCGGTAACTGGGAATAAACATTTCCAAGTAATTCCTGTATATAATATGAATAAAAAGCTGGATTTAGAAAAATCAAAGCAATATACATTATCCATCCGCCTAAGTGCGGATGGATTTTCTTTTTCGATTTACGACCCTACGGAAAAAGCATCTATCGTCCATACTGCTTATCGCATTGAGCCCAACATTTCACTAACTGCAAACGTGAAACAAGCATGGGCCAAGAATGAGTTTTTGAAACTTCCGTTCAAACGGGTAAACCTGTTAATTGATACCCCACGCTATACAACAGTTCCACTAGAGCTTTTTGAAGAAGCACAGGCTGAAACCATCTATTATCACAACCATCCACGCAATTTGAGCGAAGTGGTTTCATACAACATTCTGAATCGAAGCAATTGTGTCATTCTGTTTTCCATCGACAAAAGTACCTACAACCTGCTTTACGAATATTTTCCACAAGCCAGGTTGTATGCAACCGTCTGCCCTGTCATTGAATATCTATGCGACCGAAGCAGACTCGGAAACAACCGGAAATTGTATGCCTACATACAAAAAAAGCACATCGACATCCTCGCCTTTGAAAGGGGGAAGCTATTGTTTGCCAATACATTCCCCAACAGAGGAAATGCCGATTGCATCTATTTCATTCTGAATGTTTGGAAACAAATCGGATTGGAACAGGAAATTGACGAATTGTATCTGACGGGAACACCGAACGATAAAGAAAACTTCACGGACGAATTACGCAAATACGTGAAAATAGTCAGCTTCATGCCTCCCATTGCAACATATAGTAGAACAGACAATCAAGAACCGAATGAGGTTCCCTATGACATACAAGCTCTGCTTATGAGCAACTTGTAAATCCCCCATAAAAGAGAAAATAGATGAGAGTTATTTGCGGAATTTATAAAAGAAAAAGATTCGACATCCCTCGCTCTTTCAAAGCACGTCCCACAACTGACTTTGCAAAAGAGAACTTGTTTAACGTATTGACCCGATACATTGATTTTGAAGAAGAAGATACTACGGCATTGGATCTATTTTCCGGTACCGGAAGCATCAGTATTGAATTGGTGTCCAGAGGATGTGAACGAGTCGTCTCCATTGAGAAAGACCGTAAACACCATGCTTTCATCTGTCAAATAATGAAAGAGGTAAAAACAGATAGATGCATTCCTATTTGTGGCGATGTGTTCAAATTCATCAGCCGATGCAACGAACAATTCGATTTCATTTTCGCAGACCCTCCCTACGCACTAAATGAATTGGAACAGATACCTAACTTGATTTTCAGTCGAAATCTATTAAAAAAGAATGGGATATTTGTCCTGGAGCATGGAAAGACAAACAACTTCGAACAACATCCGAACTTCATCGAACACCGCTCATACGGTAGCGTAAATTTTTCATTCTTCGGACATCAGCCTCAAGAAGAATGAAAAGAAGACTACTTCACATTGACAATCAGCTGTACATCGGCCAATTGCAACATTCCTCCATCTGATAACGAACATGGCTTATCCGGAATAAGCTGCAAACCATTATATTTACTACCGTTGGAGGAATTTAAATCGGTATATGTCCATTCACCCAATGTCACATCAAAGGCTATGCGGGCATGCGTTCCGGAAACATAAGGACATTGAGCGAAAAACTGTTGGTAGGCTCCATTCCGTCTACCGATGATCGCCCCATCTATACCCTCTATACGAATCCCCAAACTTCCATTACTCAAAATAAGAGTCGGCATTTTAGAAGAGGTAATACTCAACGTCTTATCCAATGGAGCTATTCCGGCCAATTGTACTGAGGTTGTATCCGGATAAACATAGTCATGCACGGGTTCTTTCTGACATACTGAAGCCGGAATCATTATCTGCCCACATCGGGTACAACGATTTCCTTTACCCAGAGTTCGACATGAAGAACAATAGCGAATCTCCTGTCCACACTGATCACAGTAAAAAGAATCGGCATCAATCTCGGATTTACACTTCGGACAAATCATTTTATACGTACATTATATTATTACTACTAATTCAGCTCAAGGATCTGATATCCTCGGCCTCGATTAATTGATAGTCGTTTTCTGTCAATAAAGATGGAGGTATGGAAGATACACGTATCGAAAGTTGCTGAATAGTCCGTTCAAACAACGTACGCATCTCACGAGCATTTCCAAAATTACGGTCTTTATGAGAATATAACTCATGAACGCGCTCTACCAAGGCAATCTCTGCAGACTCTGATAATCGATATTGCTTTTTCTTCACCAAAGTACAGAATATTTCCACCAACTCATGTTCTGTATAATCTTCGATATTCAGTTTATATGTAAAGCGACTCTCTAATCCGGGATTCACCTGCATGAAAGCTTCCATCTCCTTGCGATAACCGGCCGCAATCACAACAAATTTTCCTTTATCATCTTCCATCCGTTTCATGAGAGTCTCTACTGCCTCTTTGCCATACTTGTCATTACCGTTTTCCGTATCGTATAAAGTATAGGCTTCATCTATAAACAATATTCCCCCCATAGCCCGATCACACAATGCATTAACCAACTTAGGAGTCTCTCCCATATATTTCCCTATCATCTGACTTCGGTCAACCTCTATCACCTTACTTGTAGGTAACAAACCTACAGCCTTAAAGACCTCCCCCATCTTACGTGCTACACTGGTTTTACCTGTCCCCGGATTTCCGGTTAGCAACATATTCAGGACCAAAGGTTCTGCCACACCTATTCCCAACTGTAAGCGTTGTTGCATGAAAACAATCTGTACAGCCAAGCGTCTGACTGCCTCCTTCACTGATTTCATACCTACAAATTCATCCAATTCAACCATCACTTCGTCCAAAGTCTTCACTTTGGTCTCCTCTTTTCCGAGAATATCCTCCTCCGTCAGTTCAAACATCATCTCAGAATGATACTCGGATGTATTCATCAACTCCATCAAACGTTTGCTCTGGTTGGCTATTGATTGATCGAACAATTTCCGTGCCTCGCGTGCATTCCCAAAATTCTTATCACGCATGGCATAGATATTTTCAAACCGATGCAATAACACCTCTTCACACCGTCCTGTAAGATGAAATTTATTCCGACCGACCATCCCTAAAAATATCTTTGTTAACTCTGTCGGAGAGTAATCTTCAAAATGAATGGTTTGAGTAAAGCGTGATTTCAGTCCGGGATTACTATCAATAAAAGCATGCATCTCCCGAGTATAACCGGCAACAATGCAGACAAACTTACCTCGATCGTCTTCCAAACGTTTCAATAAAGTATCCAATGCCTCTTTACCAAAACTATCATTCTCACCGGAACAAAGCGTATAAGCTTCATCAATGAATAACACTCCTCCCAATGCAGAATCAATCAATTGATTGGTCTTGATAGCTGTTTGACCGGCATATCCGGCGACCAATGAACTGCGATCGGCCTCAATCAACTGACCACGCGAGACACACCCCAACGAACGAAATATATTGGCCATGATACGAGCTACAGTTGTTTTACCCGTACCCGGATTTCCGGTAAATACATAATGCTTACCCAAAGAAGAGACAGACACACCGCGTTGCGCTTGCATCGTAAGAAAAGAGGTTATTTCAGTTATCTCATCTTTTACAGACTGTAAACCAACCAGGTCATTCAAATCCTTTAAAGCTTCGGAACAATCCAATGTATTTGCCTTTTCAAACGGTATATCTTCTGCTTGAAAAGTCTGTAATTCTTCGTTTGTCTGACGTTCCATTGGCAAACGGTTCATGCGCTCTGCATGTCGGGTACACATCTTCTCGAAAAGGGAACGTATCTCACGACCATTCGCAAAATGATTATCGCGTGATTCATACATCTGTTTGACAGACAACCAAACCCGCTCTTCCGCTGAAGAAGATAAGCGATAATTTTTCTTACGAACAAAACCTTTCAAAATCAGGAACAGTTCATCCGGAGTATAATCATCAATATGCAAGAAACGATTGAAACGGCTACGCATACCCGGATTTACTCGTAAAAGATGCTCCATCTCATTTTTATATCCGGCAACAACAACAACAAACTTTCCACGATCATCCTCCATCCGCTTCATCAACTTCTCTAATGCCTGCAAACCTTGTTCATCTTTGCTACCCGACTCATTTACCGGAGCCAACGTATAGGCTTCATCAACAAAAAGAATTCCTCCCATAGCCCGATCGCACAATTTATCAACCAATTTGGGAGTCTCACCCATATATTGGCTCACCATCTGGCTACGGTCTACCTCTACAACATGACCACTATCCAAAAAGCCTATAGACTCGAATATCTCTCCCAACTTTCTGGCAATACTGGTCTTTCCTGTTCCGGGATTTCCGGTTAGGACTATATGTATCGAAGGCTTTTCTCCATCTCCCAAGCCTCGTTCAGCACGTTGCAGATTTCCCTGCATCTCCCACGCTATCTCCCGAATTGCCTGTTTCACCATATCCATACCAACAAATTCATCTAAATCTGTCAGTATCTGTTCAAGCGTACGTATCGGAGGAACATATCCACAAATATCCATCTCTTGTATTTCCCCTTCTACAACAGAGGGATGCGATATATAAGCCGTAAAAATATCTTCGGCTTTTTGGCGAGCATGATGAGCGTTTCCAAAAGAATCATCTTTCGATTTCATCTCATACTTTATCTGCCGCAATAATTTTTCAGATGCGGGAGCCGAAATGGAATGAATACCATATCGTTCTTTCAGCATATCCAAACAAAGACTATAAACCTCGTTCGGAGTAAACGCCGGTAAACGGAAAAGGTATTTAAAACGATTTTTTACGGATGGATTATTCTCTAAAAACTCATCAAAACCACCCGGCAAACCGGATAATATCACAATCGGATCATTATTCCAATGGTCCATCTCAATGAAGAGTTTATCCAACGGATTCACATTCTTTGAATAGCTGTCCGGAAGCAACTTCTGTACATTGTCAAAGAAGAGTATCCCTCCACGAGCTTTCTTGATATTTG
>JAFUNW010000003.1 GCA_017472905.1 Bacteroidaceae bacterium | reverse complement strand
TAATGGAGATATGAGGCGTATTGTTTGGGCGAATGATTATGTTCCGGCTTCAGGTGCAAAGCCGACCGTATATACCGCATTTGTAGATAAGAATGAGAATGTCTGGGTATATGGGGCTACGGGCTTGTTTATCTATATCAAGGGAGAGGATAAATGGATTGCCTCTTTAGAGTCAATGGCTAAACAATGGGAACAACCTTTGCAAGAAGCTTTAAAGGATGCCGTAGTGGGTGTTGTGCAAGATGCGAAAGGACGGATATGGGTCGCTACACGACATGAGGGGGTACTTGTGCTTGATCCGCAAGAAAAGAATATCGTTTCTCTACAATCGGTAGTCGGAGATGTTCGTTCTTTGAAACACAATTCGCTCCGTTGTATTTATGCCGATCCGACTAAGGATTTGGTGTGGATTGGTACGGCGCGTAGTGGCGTTTCATATTATTCTGAAAGCGCATTCAAATTTCATGTGGACGCAAATTATGATGTAACCGCCATAGAACCGGATGGAGATAACGGCTATTGGTTGGGTACGAGCGAAAGCGGACTCTTGTATTATTCTTCTCAGACAGGAATGTGCGAACCTTTGAAAGCGCTCAAAGGTAAACCGCACGATGCTGTGTATGCTCTTATGAAAAGTCGAAAAGGGCAACTTTGGATAGGTACAGATCGGGGATACGTCTATTGCGTGGATGGAAAGAGTTGCAAGGAGTATCGCGTAATGAGTGGGGATATAAAGCCACATCCGTCAGATTGTGCCGTTACTTCGTTCGTGGAGGATGACAGAGGTAATGTCTGGATGGCGACAATGGGTGCAGGCTTGCAATGTCTGGATGTAAAGAGTGGGCGTATTACTACTATATATAATAAGGATAAGAATCAACTTCCTTCGAACAAGATTACTTCTTTGTTTATGGCAAAGAACCGCCGACTGATAATGGGTACTCCTCAAGGAATATCTATCTTGGATATATTAAAAGGTACTTCGCAGACCTATGTCGGATGTAAGACGGGAAATCGTCCGTTTGCCGGATTGTATGTGAATCAAGTGTTGGAAGATTGTCGCGGATTGTTGTGGATTGCAACACGTGATGCGCTCAATGTATATGATCCGAAGAACGATATGCTGGATATCCTCACTATTGCGGATGGACTCCCCAATTCTGCCATTTGTGGATTGGTGGAAGTTGATGAGCAAAATATATGGGTGACCACATCGGGAGGAATCGCGCATATATTGGTGGAGAAAGAGGCGGATAAGAATGATTATTCATTCCGGATATATAGTTATACGGAGGAGGATGGTTTGCAAAGTTCGGAATTTAACGGACGTGCCATTGCTGTTTCCGGTAATGGACATTTGGCTGTTGGAGGCTTGCAAGGATTGAATGTTTTTCATCCGGATGCAATCGTCTTCAATAAAAAACAACCACGTGTTCTCTTTTCGGGGTTGCGTTTGTTTAATGAGCGAGTTGTTGCCGGAAAGGAATATGACGGTCATGTCATATTAAAAGGTGAAATAGGGCAAGAGAATCGGATTGTCTTAACTCCGGAGCAATCCATGTTTACCCTGATGTTCGGGTCAGATGATTATTCCATGCCGGAGAAGGTTCGTTTTAAATATAAATTGGAGGGATTCCATGAAGAGTGGTTGACTTGTATGCCTTGGCAACATGAGTTGACATTTACCAATCTTCGTCCGGGAAAGTATGTATTGAAATTGAAAGCGGTAAACAGCGATGGGTATAACGGAGATGACGCTTCTCAACTGGTCATAGAAGTAAAAGGGGGTATTGGGTCTTCTGTTTGGATATATATAATATGTATATTGCTTTTCGTGTTGCTTCTTGGGGTGTTGCTGAAAAGTAGGAGAAAAAGTAAAACACGTGATGGGGCAAACGGAAAAAGCACGATCAATAAGGAAAGTTTTCCGACTGGGGCTGTTTCGCTTTCAACGGTGAATGAAAGTATAGATGAAGCAGAGGATAATCGGTCGGTTGGTATCTTATCGTCTTCGGAGGATGTGTCGGAAGTGAATACGAACTCTTTTTTCAAGACAATTTTGATTGTGGATGAAAATCAGGAATACCTCTCTTTCTTATCAGATGGAGTTGGTAATGCATATTCGGTAATCCAGACAAGCCAAGTTGAAGAGGCTTGGGATTTGCTTGTATCCCAAATGCCGAGTATGTTGTTATGCAGCATTTCTGCATTTGACGGAAAAGGTGTGGAACTTTGTCGCTTGGTGAAAGAAAATGAGCGGACATGCAACGTTCCGGTTATCTTGTTGACGGCATCAGAATACGATAATTGGCAGACATTGGGCGTTGATGATTGTCTTGTCAAGCCTTTTACGATAGATTTGTTACTTAAACGTATTCGCTTGATTCTTTCTGACGAAGCAAATGATTCTTCATTGGATTCGGAGGAGCGTACAAATGTAGCGGCTTCTTTGAGTTCGGCAGAAGGAGACGATTTGATTGTGGTTGAAGCCAGACGGTATGTAGAGGAAAATATTTCCCGCTCAGACTTGTCCGTAGAAGAAATGGCGCGAGAGTTGGGGATGAGTCGTGCGCATTTATATAAGAAACTGGTTGCCGGTAGTGGTAAAACTCCAATAGAATTTATTCGTTCTATCCGTTTGCGTAGGGCTGTAGAGTTGCTTAAGGATTCACGTTACAATGTTTCGGAGGTAGCCTATCAGGTAGGCTTTAATAATCCGAAGTATTTTACTAAATATTTTACGGATGAATTTGGTATGCTTCCTTCGGTTTATCGAGACAAAGCCTTGAAGCGTGGTGAGTTTGCCATATTGGATCAACATGCAAACCGACCGGAAAAGGAGTGATTAGTAAAGGAGAAAAAATAAATTTAAATAGTATTAAAATATATGTGTATGAAAACCCGATTTAGTAAGTTTGGCAATTCTGTGCTTTGTGCGGCAGGATTGTTGGCTGCCTGCGGAATGACCTATTCTTGTACCGATGATTACGAATTGGATGAGAAACGGCCTTCTTGGTTGGGTGCCAGTATTTACAATTGGCTTCAGCAACCGACAGACAATAGTACGTATAACTATTATGTCCGGTTGATTGAAGAATTGGATTATGATGAGGTACTAGGACGTACCGGAAGTAAAACTCTGTTTGTGGCGGATGATGCCGCGTTTGAAGAATTCTTTAAATCTAAAGACCCAAAAGTTAATCCTTGGGGAGTTACCAAATTTGACGATTTGACTCCGGCTCAGATGAAGATTCTTCTTTTTGGATCAATGTTGGACAATGCCTATCTGCTTGAAATGCTGTCAAGTACTCCCGGTACAGACGGTGGTGAGCCTTTGGAAGGTATGGCTTTGCGTAATGCAACAACACTTACGGTGCAGGATAGTGTAACCTTAATGACGCAAACGTTGAAGGATCCCTATTTGATTCCTAAAAATAATAAGCATTGGGATCGTTTCCGTAATATGACAGAGGAGGATATGTCTCGTTATGCTTTGGTTATGGATGAAACGACACCCGCTATGTGGCATTTCATAAAAGAGCAATTGGAGCAACAAAACATTACTCCTGCCGATGTGTCCAGAATTACCGGCGTTGAAAATGCTACGATTAATGACCGTTTTGTTTTTGACAAGAAAATCATTGATGGTGATATTACTTGCGAAAATGGATATATCCATAAGTTGAACGGTGTAATGGTGACTCCTCCGAATATGGCGAATGCTATTGCAAGTTACAAAGGGGAATTTTCGATTTCTTTATTCAATAACATTTTGGATCGTTTTAGTGCACCTGTATTTTCTCCTTCAGCTACCACCGAATACAAACGCTTGAATGAGAATACTACGGTGGATTCGGTATTTACCAAACGCTATCTTTCAGAACATGCCTATAATTATGATTTGCAGGATGGAGTCATAAATATAGTCTATCCGGATGGAAGCGGTAGAGTGTGGGGTACCAGCGAAGAGGCTTTGAAATTCGATTTGGGATGGAATGGCTATTTTAGCCCAAGTACGGACATGGCTTCTGATATGGCGGCTATCATGGTTCCGACCGATGAGGCTTTGAATACATTCTTTTATGGAGAAAATGGAGGTGGAGCTCCTTTGATTAAACAATTTGAACACATAGACAGCATTCGTTTGGACATTATTGCTAAATTGGTGAACAATCACATGCAAACCTCTTTCAATGCATCTGTTCCCAGTAAATTTGGCAACATAATGAACAAAATGGGAGACTTGATATTAGCGAATAAGGATGATATTGAGGATGTCATAATGGCTAACAACGGGGTTATATATGTTGTAGATAAAGTGTATTTACCGGTAGATTACAAGTCTGTTTGTACTCCGGCACTCTTCCTCGAAAATATGAGTATTGTGAACTATGCAGTACGTAATATCTATGGTTTTGAAGCATTCTTGCAATCTCAAGATAGCCGGTATAGTTTTGTGATTCCTTCCAATGAAGTGTTATCCTATATAGATCCGGCTAGTGTGGATCCGATTAGTGGTTATGCACAGGAATATCAATTCTCTTGGAATTCACAGACAGCTACTCCTACTGTTCGTCTTTTCCAATACGATTTGAATAGCAATCAGCGCATGAACGAAATGACCGGAACGGTTACTTCTGCTAATATCAACAACCGTCTTTCTGATTTGTTGAATGCACATATTGTTGTGCATGATACTACCGATCATCGCTATCTTCGTCCTGGAGAATATTATAAAACTCGCGGCGGAAGTATGATTTATGTTGATGGAACCGATGGATTGGGGCTTACTTTACAGGGTGGACATCAGTTGACAACCGATGCAAAGGTTGAATTGGAAAAAATATATGACTATACCACTCCGGATGTTGACGGAAATGGTAAATCTTACATAGCTAAGAGTGTCATTCAACCTTCGTTGAAGTCTGTTTATCAAGTATTGAGTTCCGAACCGGCTTTTAAGGCTTTCTTTGATTTGATGATGATTCCGGAAGAATTAGCCTCAGAAGAGAGTGGATTGAGTGCGGAAGAGGCTGTATTTAAGGGTGCTATCGACCCCTATTTCGTAGTTTCAGAAACAGGAACAGATCGAGATAGTGCGATGAACAATGCCAATGAATGGGCTAAATATCTGGTATTTGAATCTGGTACGACCATCATAGACCAGAATGTTACATTCTTCAATAACTATAACTATACAATTTATGTTCCTACAGAAGCAGCTATTCAGCAGGCTATTGCCAATGGATTGCCCACTTGGATGGATATAGCACGTGAAATGGATATGAAGAAACGAGGCGAAATGATTGCCAAACTCAATCGTTTTATCCGTTATCATTTCCAAGATAATTCGATTGCTGTCGGACCTAATTCAGAAGCATTGGAAACCTCTTATGAAACAGGAACCGTAGATACGGAAACTGGACGTTTCTATTCTTTGGAAATATCCAAAGGGCCCGGAGTGTTGAAGGTGAAAGGAAAAGCTAATCAGAATTATTGTAATGTCACTGATTTGAGAAATATTATGGCTCGCGATATGATTCTTAGTGGAGCTGGTACAACCAAAACTATTTCTGCTTCTTCTGCAGCTGTAATCCATCAGATTGACGGTTATTTGGATAATGGTGAATTAAAAACAAAATAAAATATAAGCTACCATGACAAAATTGAAATATTTATTGCTATTCCTGCTTTGTCTCAGTCCGATTCGGATATGGGCACAGACAGGACATCGTATCTCGGGTAATGTCTATTCAGACTTGGAAGGCCCTTTGATGATGGTGAATGTTGTGGAGAAAGACAAGAACAATCGTATCGTGGAAGCTACTATTACCGATATGAGTGGAAACTTCTCTATGACTGTAAAGAATCCGGCAGATAAACTGGAGATTTCTTACGTTGGTTTTAAAACACAAGTATTGGAAATCGGTAATCGTACCGTTTTCAATATCAAAATGGTGGATGATACACAATTGCAAGAAGTGGTTGTAAAGGCAAAACCCAAAGGCAATTCCAATGGCTTGAGTATTCCAGCTCGTGAAATCTCAGTAGCTCAACAGAAGATGAGCATGGATGATATGGCCGGTTTGTCATTTACTTCTGTAGATGAAGCAATGCAAGGACGTATTGCCGGTTTGGATATTGTGGCCAATTCCGGAGACTTGGGAAGTGGAACCAGCATGCGTTTGC
>JAFUNW010000002.1 GCA_017472905.1 Bacteroidaceae bacterium | reverse complement strand
TGATTGCATCAGGCCGTCATAAAAAAATCATTGTGGTTGGAGCTGATAAAATGTCAACGGTGGTGAATTATTCAGAGCGTGCTACATGTCCGATTTTTGGTGATGGTGCAGCTGCTGTAATGCTTGAAGCTACAACAGAGCATTACGGAGTGATGGATTCGATTCTGCGCACAGATGGCAAAGGTCTTCCTTTCCTGCATATGAAAGCCGGAGGTTCGGTTTGTCCGCCGTCCTATTTTACGATTGATAATAAAATGCACTATATTTATCAAGAGGGACGAACGGTCTTCAAATATGCAGTTTCAAATATGTCTGCTATTACTGCAGAATTGGCCGAGCGTAATGAATTATCTAAAGACTCTATTGATTGGGTCGTTCCCCATCAGGCAAATATGCGCATTATAGATGCTGTTGCTCAGCGTTTGGAAGTTCCTATGGATAAAGTAATGGTGAATATTCAACGCTATGGAAACACGAGTGCAGCGACATTGCCTTTGTGTTTATGGGATTATGAGAAACAATTGAAAGTTGGTGATAACTTAATATTGACCGCTTTTGGTGCAGGATTTACCTATGGTGCAGTCTATGTAAAATGGGGATATAATGCTTCGGAGCGTAAGTAAAAAATAATTTTGAAAGGATATTTTAGGGGAGTTAAAGGATTTATGGTTTATGGAAATTCGTCTGAAAAGACCGGATTTGAAACTATAACTTCTCTAACTCCTTTAATTATTTTAACATGACTTGAAATTAACCGCAGTATATTATGCATAAAGCTGGCTTTGTAAATATCGTAGGCAATCCCAATGTAGGGAAATCGACATTAATGAACTTATTGGTTGGTGAGCGTATTTCAATTGCGACTTTTAAAGCGCAAACGACCCGACATCGTATTATGGGAATTCTGAATACGGAAGATTCGCAAATCGTTTTTTCCGATACTCCGGGAGTCTTGAAGCCCAACTATAAATTGCAAGAATCAATGTTGAATTTTTCAGAATCAGCATTGGTCGATGCAGACGTGTTGCTCTATGTGACCGATGTCATTGAAAAGCCGGATAAGAATGGAACATTTCTAGAGAAAGTTCGTCAAATGAATGTTCCGGTATTATTGCTTATTAATAAAATTGACCTGTCGAATCAAGAAGAATTGACCCTTTTGGTTGAAGAATGGCATCAGCTTTTGCCTCAGGCAGAAATCATACCCATCTCTGCGACATCTCGTTTTAATGTAGATGTCGTGTTACAGCGAGTAAGAGAGCTGTTGCCGGATTCTCCTCCATATTTTGGAAAAGATCAATGGACCGATAAACCGGCTCGTTTTTTTGTGACTGAGATTATTCGGGAAAAGATATTGTTGTATTACGACAAAGAGATACCCTATGCCGTAGAGGTGTCTGTGGAGCAGTTTAAGGAAGATAAAAATAAGATTTGTATTCACACCGTGATTTATGTAGAGCGTGAATCACAGAAAGGTATTATTATAGGAAAAGGTGGACGTGCTTTGAAGAAAGTGGCTACCGAGGCTCGCCGTTCTTTGGAAAAGTTCTTTGGCAAAAGCATTTACTTGGAAACCTTTGTTAAAGTAGATAAAGATTGGCGTAATTCCGATAAAGAGCTGCGCTCTTTTGGATATAGTCAAGACTGATTGGGATAATCGGATGAAAAAAATGAGGTAAATATGGGAAATTTAGTAGCAATCGTAGGACGTCCCAACGTTGGAAAGTCCACTTTATTTAATCGATTAACAAAAACTCGGCAAGCCATTGTAAATGATGAAGCGGGTACGACTCGCGATAGACAGTATGGCAAAGTCGAATGGATTGGACAAGAGTTCTCTATAGTAGACACCGGTGGATGGGTTGTAAACTCTGACGATATTTTCGAAGAGGAAATCCGTAAGCAAGTCATGTTGGCCATTGAAGAAGCTGATGTGATATTGTTTGTTGTCGATGTTTTGAATGGAGTAACAGATTTGGATCAGCAAGTAGCTTCTATTCTTAGGCGTTCAAAACTTCCGGTTATTTTGGTAGCTAATAAAACAGACAATAGTGGCCTTTATTATGAATCAGCCGAATTCTATTCATTGGGATTGGGTGAGCCATACTGTGTTTCTGCTCTTAGTGGTAGCGGAACCGGAGATTTGCTCGATTTGGTTGTCAGCAAGTTTCAGAAAAAGACCGAAGAGATATTGGATGAAGAGATTCCCCGTTTTGCAGTAGTAGGTCGTCCGAATGCCGGAAAATCATCCATTGTAAATGCTTTTATCGGAGAAGAACGCAATATTGTAACTGAAATAGCCGGAACAACTCGCGATTCGATTTATACTCGATATAACAAGTATGGATTCGATTTCTATTTGGTGGATACTGCCGGAATCCGAAAAAAGAACAAAGTTGTTGAGGATTTGGAGTATTATTCAGTGATGCGTTCCATTCGTGCGATAGAGAATTCCGATGTTTGCATTTTGATGTTAGACGCTACTCGCGGAATAGAGGGACAGGACTTGAATATATTCTCTTTGATTCAGCGCAACCAAAAGGGACTGGTCGTAGTGGTGAACAAGTGGGACTTGGTTGAAGATAAGAGCGACAAGTTGATGAATGAGTTTAAAAGTGCCATTCGCGAACGTTTGGCTCCTTTCGTAGACTTCCCGATTATATTTGCCTCCGCTCTGACCAAACAACGAATCCTGAAGGTGTTGGATGCAGCAGAAGAAGTTTATCGAAACCGCAAGATGCGCATATCCACTGCCCGTTTGAACGAAGAGATGCTTCCTTTGATAGAGGCCTATCCTCCTCCCTCGATAAAGGGAAAATACATCAAAATTAAGTATTGCACTCAATTACCCAATACCCGTATTCCTTCTTTTGTGTTTTTTGCCAATTTGCCGCAATATGTAAAAGAACCATACAAACGTTTCTTGGAAAACAAAATGCGCGAGAAATGGAATATGACCGGAACTCCTATTAATATCTATATTCGTCAGAAGTAATTTTTCTCAGGAGGAGTTATTGTTCTAGAAGTTATTTCTAGGAGTTAAAGGGAGATAAAGGCCAATAGTATAGCCAATCATTACTCTTTGTGGAGAGAGAGGGAGTTAAAGGGAGATAATCGCTTCGCTCTTTGGGGAGATAAAGGCCAATAGTATAGCCAATCATTTGGCTTTTATCTCCCTTTATCTCCATCTATCTCCCTTTATCTCCCTTTAACTCCACAAAAAGAGCGAAGCGATAACTCCTCTAACTCCTAGGCTCGAAGAGCCGCTAACTCCTTTAACTCCTTAAAAAAACTCACACCGGATAGTTGCCCTCGTCTGTGCCCTCATCGGTGCTTCCGCCACCTGTTGGGTCGTTCTCTTCGCCCTCGATATTGCCGGCGTCATCGCTGTTGACCTGCTTGATGACGTCTCCGTTGCGGTCGTAGCAAGTGATGTTGATGCCCGTTCCGGCCAATTCGTTCTTGATGTCGGTCGAGGGGGTGAAAATCACGCGGCGGCTGGTAATCAGCTGGCTCGAAACTTCGCCGACAGTGGCTACAGAGGTGGCGCGTACTCCGAAACGCATGGTTCCCAATCCGGGGATGGCTACCGAGTGGCCCTCCGTTGCCCAAGCCTTGATGACTTCGCCGATGGCGGCCCATGCTGCATTGATGGTTCCCTGACTGATGCCGCTGCGCATGGCGGCTTCGCTGAGCACTTTGCGCTCCGTCAACCGACTGTAGATTTCGGGACTCATCACGAAGCGATACTCTCCGGCATACTTGCCTACAAACTGTTTCTGTTCTCTTGCTTTTAAATTAATTGCCATAGTTTCTTTTTAGGGTTTAGGTTGGTTGTTCAAAAATCTCTTTCTCAGTACTGACAATGCAAATATACAACATCCCGTATCCCTTTGTCAAGAGTTTCGGGGAAACGAGCGGCAAGTTAACAATTCTAAAAATCGTATAACAAAGTGTTTCAGTGGTTTACGCCTGTTTTCGCCTCCTGTTTTTGCGGAAATTTTAACGTACTTTTTTTTGCGTTTGTTCGTTTATTTCATATCCCGTGTTTTTTTGGGAGGGCTATTCTCCGTTTTCTTGTATTTTTGGGGAGAAAAGGGTATGCCTTTGCTTTTTTTCCGCTCTGTCTTCTCGGACTTTTTTTCAGGTAGTGTTTTTTTTAGCTTGTGTGACAATTGTGACAATTGTGACAATTAATTTTGCGCAGTATATCAGAAATGAAGAATTGACACTGAAGGAAAAGACTAGAGAGGATAAAAAATATTGGACAAAGCGTTTGGAGACTCTGCCGGGAAAACCAGAGCTTCCGGTAAGAAATACAGATACCTTGCAGCCTAAATTTGTAAGGCGTGATGCCTTCTTTGAACCGGATAAATGGGAAAAATTTAAAAAGCTTTGTGGGTCATATCAGGTAACACCGGCGATTGTACTG
>JAFUNW010000069.1 GCA_017472905.1 Bacteroidaceae bacterium | reverse complement strand
GCCACCAAGGACCATATATAAGCATTACACAACCGACAATAGCTGCTAATATCAAGGTGGCAAATGTACCCCTCTTCATAGATTCCGGAGAAATTTCCCCCTCGGTCACACCGCGACGAAATCCGTCACGTCCTTTTCTATCAATTCCATTTTTGAAATCGTAGTATTCATTACCAAAATTGGACGCTATCTGCGCAAGCATAGCAAATACAAGACATAACAAAGCTGGAACACCCTTGAAAGAACCAAACATGATAGCACATCCGGTTCCGGCAATCACCCCTGCCATACTCACGGGTAAAGTCCTGAGCCTCATCGCCTCTATCCAACTTCTAATCATAGCTTTTCCTTTTTACCTACATACATTCTGCATATGCCAAATGTCAACGATGTATGCTCCACTGCATCAAAACCAGCCGACTTCATTATAGAGATGAATTTATCCGGTGCAGGAAAACGAAGTACAGATGCGGGAAGATATTCGTATGCTCCGCGATTTCCTGATACAAGACCACCTATCGCCGGCAATATTTTCAGGAAATAGAGCTTGTAACACCAACGGACAAAAGCATTGGTTGGTACTGAAAGTTCAAGAATAACAAGTTTCCCTCCAGGGAGCAACACTCTGCACATCTCCTTAAGTCCAACTTCCAAGTGCTCGAAATTACGTACTCCAAAACCCACTGATATACGATTGAAAGTATTATCCGAATACGGTAGAGCCTCGCAATCGGCAACATACAGCTCTGCCGACACACCGGCCTTACGTATTTTTTCCCGACCTACCGTCATCATCCCTTCTGAAATATCCACTCCTATTACTTCGCTTCCATTTGACACTTGCTGGGCAATCTCAATAGTGAAATCTCCAGTTCCACAAGCTACATCGAGCACTTTAAGTGGTTTTGCCTCGTCAATAAGTTCACGCACAGCTTTTTTTCTCCAACTTTTGTCAATGTTAAGTGAGAGAATATGATTAAGTTTGTCATAGTCGGGAGCAATATTGTCAAAAAGTTTCCTAACACCCTCTTTCTTCGCCATAATTAGTTAGATTTTCTCCTGATACAATAATATACATATACAAGCAGTATCGCATTCATCAGCAACGCATACATGATGGCAGGCAGAGCCATTTCTCCGCTATTAAAAATAAATGGAGATGACGCAATCGCTATTGCTTGAGCGGCATTCTGCATACCCACCTCTATCACAATTGTCCGTCTAACGGAATTATTTAGGTTCCCGATACGCGACATCCATGAACTGCATAACATAGCCATCAGTATGAGCAATGCAGCCGAGAGACCGAGAACGGTAAAATGCTCTGCTATTTCATTTTTGTATTGCAGAAAGAACACTAATGCCAATATCATTAAAGCCGGAAAAGCTGTCTTACCAAGTATCTTCCTTACTTTTAATGCTCCGGAGGGGAAATAATATCGGAACAGACTTCCGATAAACATTGGAGCGAAAATAAGTGCAAGATTTTGAACCAATAGTTTTCCAACCGGCAGATTTATTTCAACCCCTGATATACCGGAAACGGCATAGG
>JAFUNW010000068.1 GCA_017472905.1 Bacteroidaceae bacterium | reverse complement strand
CCTAAACGCACTACGATAGTACGCTTTCCACTTATTCGGTCTTGCTCGCAATCACGGTAATTATTCACCATCAGAAGCGTATCCATCACCAAGCCAAAGGCCAAAGCTGCCCACGTCACTTCCGCTGTCCATGTATGTAACTGCACATAAAAGGTAAATCCAACCGGAACGAGCCCGAAGAAGACGAGAACCAACGCATCGCCCCATCCTTTATAAGATAAGGTGGTCGTATATAAGAATGCGAACAAGACGCATACGATTCCAACGGCTATCATTTCCAAACCACCATACCCAATCAATGGTAAACCAATGGCACAAGCCGTCAATGTTGTTAAAGCGATTCCACGCTTCATCGCTTCAATCGTAATCCAACCTTGTGCACAAGCTCGCTCAGGACCCAGTCGGTCTTCACGGTCTGTCCCTTTGGCATAATCGTAGAAGTCATTGATAAAATTGGCATTGATTTGCATTACGAGCGCAAAAAACAAACAAAGCAATGCCGGAATCCATCGAAAGAACGCCGGCTCATAAGCATAAACCAACGCACAGCCTATCAATACCGGCCCGGCTGCACCCGTCAAAGTCTTGGGGCGAGCCGCCAACAACCAGGCATAGGGAGAATTGGGCTTAATTTTTATCTTTTCATCCATTTAGGAACTTTTTATCATTTCTTACTTGCAAAAATAGAATTAATTCTCATAGGTTGTTTACCTTTGCACGAAAAACATAACCGAAATGAAGAAGATTGGCATAATATTCCTCCTTTTTGCAGCATTTTTATTCCATTCCTGCGCTTCCCTCTCCCGCTATCCGGGTGTGGGACGCATCCGAAAATACACCATCAAGAGTACTCAACTCCCTCCGAACTTTGATTCGCTGCGTGTGGCTTTCGTTTCCGACTTTCACCTGCCCAGCAAATACAAGATGCGCCATCTGGAACATACCATACGCGCCTTGCAGGTTCTATCGCCGGACCTGTTGCTCTTGGGAGGAGACTATCAAGAAGGATGCGACTACGTAGAACCGTTGTTCGCAGCCCTTGCCAAAGTATCTCCTCCATACGGAACATTTGCCGTATTAGGAAACAACGATTACGAACGTTGCATTACAGAAATACGCCAAAGCATGGAGCGACACGACATCACTCTGCTGGAACATCGCAACGACACAATTTTTCGAGGAGGAGAGTACATCATCATCAGCGGAGTAAGAAATCCATTCGACTTGAAACGTAACGGCCTATCTCCCACCCTCGCTCTCCATCCCGAAGACTACGTAATTCTGCTAACCCACACTCCGGACTATGCAGAAGATGCTGACATCTCCAATACGGACTTGGTTCTTGCCGGACATACTCACGGAGGACAGATTACGCTGTTCAGTCGAATTGTCCCTCAAACCGGTTCGAAATATGGCCGAAGGTTTCTCACCGGCCTGAAACAGACGAGTCAAGGAATTCCCATCATCATTACCAACGGACTTGGTACTTCGCGCATCCCAGTCCGAACCGGTGCTCGCAGCGAAATTGTACTCCTGACGCTCGTTCGAAAATAAGAGGCTTTGCTTCGGAATATTTTCAACGTTTATGATGCTTTATTCTTTTTTTAATTGTATTTTTGCGGCCAACAAAATTTATGCTGACTATGGGTTTTATACACTTACAACGAATTTTATCCGCTTTCTGTATTTTCTTTTGCAGCGGTCTGTTGCTTTCGAGCTATGCGCAATCAACCGATTCCCTCGGACGCTATGAACTTATTCCCGATGCATTTCAAGAGGTATTCAACGACTACATCGAAGAACACGATACACGCATCATCACAACCGACAAGGGTCAGTTTCTCGGACATACCCGCGATGGCTTGCTCTACGGATACGGTGTCTATTACGCCAACGATGGCAGCCAATGGTTGGGACAATACCGAAAAGGAGAGTGCATCTTCGGCATCTTAATGGACGACCAATCGGCATGTGTCGGTTCAAAAGATCATTATGTCTATTACGACCTTGCCACCTGCCGCATCAAATTTATCCGTGAAAGCGGCAACGACCGTCAAGTGGCCCCTGCAGATAGCGAAGACCATCATTTCGAAGCACTAAACTATAGCAACGGAGACCGTTATGTAGGCGAAACCTACAAAGGACGAAAGCATGGATACGGAATCTATTACTGGGCCAACGGAAACTATTGGTACGGACAGTTCCGAAACAATATCCGCTATGGATACGGTGCACTG
This sequence comes from Bacteroidaceae bacterium, assembly GCA_017472905.1. Lineage (GTDB taxonomy): Bacteria > Bacteroidota > Bacteroidia > Bacteroidales > Bacteroidaceae > Phocaeicola_A. Next base: position 980 of record JAFUNW010000068.1, on the reverse strand, counting down.
TTCACTCCTCAAGGTGCCATCTTCTACGGCCGTTGGCTGGGAGACGAAATGCAAAGACGCTAATTAAATAAGGTGAAAACATCACTTCGATTGCAACAAACGCAACCCAACAATTGTATTATATTAATCAAAACAAATCATATCATGGTAACAAACATGGAAAAGCCCTACGTTGTAGGAATGGATATCGGTGGGACAAACACCGTTTTCGGAGTTGTCGACTCACGCGGAAACATCCTTGAAACAGATTCAATCAAAACCGGAGATTATGCGCTCATCGAAGCATACGTTGAAGCCGTATGTGCCAAACTTATTCCGCTCATCAACAAACATGGAGGAGCTGAAAAGTTCAGAGGTATCGGCATTGGAGCACCTAACGCCAACTATTACAAAGGAACGATAGAGCATGCTCCGAATCTTCCTTGGAAAGGCATTATCCCATTGGCCGAAATATTCAAGAATAAAACCGGCATACCGGTGGCTCTGACCAACGATGCCAACGCTGCCGCATTGGGAGAAATGACTTACGGAGCAGCCCGAGGTATGAAAGACTTCATCATGATAACACTCGGCACAGGAGTAGGAAGCGGTATCGTCATCAACGGGCAAATGGTATACGGACACGATGGATTTGCCGGAGAACTAGGACACGTAACGGTTGACAACAGTGCAGATGCCCGTCTGTGCGGATGTGGACACAAAGGCTGTCTGGAAACTTACTGTTCGGCAACCGGAGTGGCACGCACCGCTCGGGAAGTATTGATTGCCAATGCAGAGCCTAGCCTGTTGCGCGAAATTCCGGCAGAGAAGATAACCTCAAAAGACGTTTATGACGCTGCAGTCAAAGGAGACAAGGCCGCAATGGAAATCTTTAATCGTACCGGACAGATGTTGGGAAAATCAATTGCAAACTTCATTGCATTCTCCAGCCCCGAGGCCATTGTACTCTTTGGCGGACTGACCAAAGCAGGAGATTACAT
>JAFUNW010000067.1 GCA_017472905.1 Bacteroidaceae bacterium | reverse complement strand
TCTAAATCAAAGAAATTTCCCGTAGGAGCAATGGTTGCACCCGGCATATTACCACCGGCGGCATTGAGTAATGCATCTACCCGTCCGTATACGTTCAAAATTTCTTGTAGATTTTCCTCTACTTTTGCTGCATTCATCACATCTGTTTCTAGAAACATCGCTTCACCTCCGGATTGTTTGATTTCTGCTATGATCCGGTTCCCGATTTCTGCTTTTCGTCCTAAAATAACCACTTTGACACCTTCTTTTGCCAAATATTTAGCAATACAGCGTCCTAAGACACCGGTTCCACCGGTGATAACCACTACTTGGTCTTTGATATTAAATAACTCGTTCATTGCAATATATGTTTATATGGTTGTTTTCTATTTAGTCATGGCTCTGACGACAAACCGGAAGTGATTCCATAGAGTTGTGAAAAATCCATAGTGTTTACACATGATTCGAAAACGCTCTATCAGCGAAACACGATGGTTACGCGTGGTAACTCCTTCTTCCAGATAGTCTACTACGACAAAAGGCAATCGATGGCAATCTTTTGCCTGTTTCAAGACCTTAACACACCAATCAAAATCGGAAGAAAACCGATAGTGCATATCGTATTCCGGACAAAGTTCTCTCCGGGCGTAAAATGCTTGATGACAGACAAGCATCCCATGCTTGAAGCTTTGCCAGTCGAGTTGATCGGGCGGTGTCAAATGTCGAGGACGCAAGAAGTATCCGTTGTCATCCACGATGTCCGTCTCTCCATAAACAACTCCGGGAAGATTTTGTTTTTGCACAAACTCTATTTCACCAACAATGCGTTCTATTGTATCTTGTGTATGAAGTTTGTCACCGGCATTAAGAAAACAGACATAGTCGCCGGTAGCTAGTTTCAACCCTTTGTTCATGGCATCGTAAAGTCCTCTGTCCGGTTCGCTAATCAGGTGAGCCAGATGTTTTCCCTGCTCTTGAGCAATCTGTAATGTCCCGTCTGTTGAAGCCCCATCTATCAAAATATGCTCAATGTGAGGATAAGTTTGGGTAGCCACACTCTGCAAAGTTCGCCCCAAAGTTTTCTCTGCATTGTATGTAACGGTTATCAGGGTAAAAAGGATTGGTTTATTCATTTTTTCGGCTCACCTTATTATATACATTCAAATATTTTAGCGCGATGTGACTCTCGCCGTATGTGCTTTGTGCTTTTTGTCGTGCATTTTGTCTCAAGACCTCGGGATTTGCCTCCATTAATATCCAATATATGCCGTTCGCCAAATCTTCTGCATCCCGATAGTTGGCTATGTATCCGTTTGTACGATGGTCAATCATTTCCGGAAGACCTCCAATATGAAACCCGACACAAGGTGTACCACAAGCTGTAGCTTCAGCAATTGTATTGGGCAAATTTTCCTCTAGCGATGGAGTAACATATAGGTCTGCAGCATTGTATAGCTGCACCATTCGTTTTTCATCGCTAACATAATTTTGGGCATAAACGGGAAAAGGAAGCAGTTCTTTCAGTTCTTTTGAGTGAGCACCGACTACCACTACACCCGTATTCTCTTTCATTTCCGGATGTTTGTCTGCCAGCAAGCGGCAAGCCTCTACCAAATAGTCTATTCCTTTTCGCTTATCTGTAATTTTAACAGAGCCAAACAATATTAGTTTTTTCTCTTGAGGAAGTTTCAAGAGTTTACGTGCTATTTGCTTGTCTTCCGGTTTAAAAAGATGCATGTTTAACGGATTAGGTATTTGACTTACTGTTTTTCCGCTTAACAAAGCACTTTTCTCAGCTTGATTTTTCAACCATTCGCTGCAAGCAACAAAATGCAAGCGAGCGTTTTCGTATAAATGTATTTTGTGTCTAAAAGTTCGGTAAGCCAAATCTTTTTTCTTTTTACCGCAAAGATATGGGCAATTACCGCATTGCGTATGATAAGCTTCACACTCGCGAGCATGATGGCAAACTCCGGTACAAGGCCACATATCGTGCATCGTCCATACAACCGGTTTGTTTGAATCAAAGATTTTCTTTAAGTTTTTCAGCGATAACATACCCTGATTTACCCAATGAAGATGGATGACATCTGCTTCTTTGAATTCAGGAAGTAAAGTTATGTCTGTTCCCGTATTGGCTATATCCACAGAAAAAAGATTCTTCCTGCTAAAATAATTAGAAAACCAAATAACTAAACGTTCCCACAGAAAATTCCACTTTTGCTTCCATCCTCCATCTAGTTTTACGACACTAATTTGGTCAGTCTGCTTGTCACGTACCAACATTTTGGCTTTAACCCCATTGTTATTCAAGGCGTTCATCAAACGACCGGCTGCTACAGCTGCTCCTCCAATTCTTTCGGATGTATTGATGATGAGTACTCTCATGTTTATTCTATTTAATAATGTCTGTTTTTCCCTAACCACTTGTTTATGCGGTTCTTCAGTGATTGGACAATGTTACCCCAATGCCCATATCTCAAATTTAGGAAAAGTTCCTCAAACGAACGGCCTATTTTTATCCAAGGATGTCCCCAAGCCATGATACGATAAACACGCTTTTTGTAAGCCACGTTTTCAATGACATATTTGGGATGTTTAATTGGAAACTGAACCTCATATCGATTCATAGTAAAGATTTTACGATATACATGTGGTAATGTATTGAGCGAGTTACCATAATGTGTAGAAGCTGCTATAGGTCCCAAGTTATTAATCATATTTCGGGTCGGCACAATACTCAGCCCAGAGTTAAACAAAATAGCAGAGTGAAATATTGTTTCATAATAGGCTTTTCC
>JAFUNW010000066.1 GCA_017472905.1 Bacteroidaceae bacterium | reverse complement strand
CTACGATGCCGCAAGCTACATGGATATTGCTCTCTTTATGGCCAAGGTGATTCACTGCGATATGGCTTACGCTAATGTTTCCTCGTGGAGCTATTGGACTAGCCTCGCTACGGAAGTCTATAGTCAGAAGAACCGCTTCATGCTTATCCGTTTGACTCCATCCGATGGAAACGGAGGATACAATGCCTATGCCTCGCTTTTCAACGGGGGGCAGGCTGAAGCTACACCTACTCTTTGGGCTTTGGGAAATTACAGTCGTTTTATTCGTCCCGGATATCGGCGAATTCGTCTGGATGGAGCCGATAACATGAATCATTTGCTTGGAAGTGCTTATTATGCGCCGGACAGTACACGCGTTGTGGCTGTTTTTGTCAACACTGCGGCTTACAATCATTCGGTTACAATCGGATTCAATGAATTGAAGGGGCAACCTGTAAAAGTGGCACGTTACGTTACCTCTTCGTCCGGCGGTATGCTCAAAGACCAATACTTGAAAACATACGAATCCGGTAAAAAAATAGCGCTTGCTCCGCGTTCCATTACAACGTTGGTTTACGACATCGAGCCTTCGGACGGCTCTTCTGCTGTTGGTGAAGCCGCTTTGCAATCCCGGGCTTTCCGCGCAACACTTCCTTACGGGATATTCAAGGCCGGCCAACGTGTCAACATTAACTTATGCTTGCCGGAAGAAGGTTGTGAACCGCTTCTGCTTTCACTTTACGACAGCAAGGGAACCCGTCTCTTGCAAGAGAGGCATATTGCCGAGGAAGTGCTTCATTTTACACTTCCGGCATACATACCGAAAGGACTTTATATTCTTGAATTGGTTGCTCCTACGGGAAAGTCCTACTTCAAACTGCCGGTTGAATAATCCCTAAAAACCAAAAAGAAGTCATGAAACAGAATTTGCCATCTGAAAATTCTTCATACCGCTACTTTTCGCGCGATTTGAGTTGGTTGTCTTTTAATTATCGGGTTTTGCTCGAAGCTGATGATGACTCTTTGCCGATATACGAGCGAATAAATTTCGTATCGATCTTTACCTCCAATCTCGAAGAGTTCTACAAAGTGCGCGTTGCCGAGCATCGCGCTGTAGCCGCCGGTCTTAAAAAGGTCGAAAGGGGTGAACGTAGCGAATCCATCCGCTTATTAAAAGAAATTACGCAGGAGACAAACCGCCAGTTAGCCGAGCGTACCCGTATTTTTGAGGAGGGCATTCTTCCGACCCTCCGGATGAACCACATTATTTTCTATCAGGATCCGGAAGAAATGGAGGAGGTACATAAGGAATATCTCCACCACTATTTTACGGAAGAGATTTTCCCTTACCTGCTTCCCGTTCCCATCAAAAAGAAAATCATCCGTTCTTTCTTGCGAGACAATCGCCTTTACATGGCTGTTCGTCTCAAACGAAAGAGCAAATATGAATACTTTTTCATTAAGCTTCCTTACAGCAAGGTTCCAAGGTTTATAGAACTGCCTCCGTTGGGGGAGAACAGCTACATAGCCTACATGGAAGATGTTATTCAGATGTATATCGGTGATATGTTCCCGGGATATGAGCCGGAGAGTTGTCATTGTTTCAAAATATCGCGCGATGCCGACATTTTTGTGGACAATATCGCGACAAATGAGTTGCTGGCTCAATTAAAACAGAAAGTGAGATGTCGGAAAAACGGTGCCATCAGTCGTTTTCTCTACGATTGGCATACGCCGCAAGACTTTCTGGACTATCTTACCGAGGCGTTTCGCATCAAGAGCAACGAGCTGGTGAAAGGCGACCGTCACCTCAATTTGGAGGATCTGCATCATCTTCCCAATCCGAATCCGCATCTGCAAACCGAAGAAGAGCGGCCTCAACCCATAACTCTTCCTTGGTTGGAAGGGAAGAATGCCATGTTTCATCATGTAGGCGGAAAAGATTTGTTGCTCTTTTATCCTTATCATTCGTTCGGCCATTTCATTCATTTCCTCTACGAGGCCGTACACGATCCGGCTTGTACCGACATCATGATTACGCAATATCGTGTCGCGGAAAACTCGGCCGTGATAAACACCCTCATCGCTGCTGCACAAAACGGCAAGCGCGTCACGGTTTTCGTGGAGTTGAAGGCGCGATTCGATGAAGAAAACAATCTTGCAACGGCGCAGATGATGGAAGCGGCGGGTATCCACATTATCTACAGCATTCCCGGACTGAAAGTGCATGCGAAAGTAGCCTTGATTCTCTGCCAAAACAAGCGGGGCGGACGGGCCAGAAGCTATGCTTACATCAGTACCGGAAACTTCAACGAGAAAACGGCCAGGCTCTATGCCGATATCGGACTTTTCACTTGCAATTCGGTCATCGTTGAGGACTTGAAAAAGCTTTTTGACATGCTGCGTCAACGCGGCGAACAGCCTGTGACATTCAAGCGACTCCTAGTCGCCAAATTCAACCTGATTCCCGAACTGAAGAAACTCATAGAAAACGAAAGGAGACTGGCTCGAAACGGAAAGAGCGGACACATTATATTAAAGATGAACGCTCTGCAAGACCCGCTCCTTATCGATGAGCTTTACAAGGCTAGCGAAGACGGTGTGCAAATCGATCTCATCGTGCGGGGCATCTGCTGTTTGATTCCGGGTGAGTCGTTCAGTGCAAACATCCGCGTGACGCGCATTGTAGACAGTTTTCTCGAACATGCCCGCGTATGGTTTTTTGCCAATAACGGAGCGAACAAACTTTTTATAGGCTCGCCCGATTGGATGAAACGGAACCTTTATCGCCGCATAGAGGTGGTCACGCCGGTTTTGAACAAGGAATTGAAGCAACAGCTCATCGATATGCTCCACATCCAGCTTACCGACAATTGCAAAGCCTGTCGGGTGGATAATCGCCTGCAGAATATCTTCAAATCGCGTCCGGAGGAGGCCTCCATTCGGTCGCAATATTATTTTTACGACTATCTTTTGCAGAAAGAGAAGCAAAAAAAGAAATAAAATCCTCCAGAAGCAGAGAGATGCAAAGCAAAACATTTGCAACAGCCTTTTGTACAAGGAGGTTTGGCCTTTCTTGAACATGCAAAGCCCGTTGCAGATGAAAAAAAGAACATTGAATAAAAGTAAACCTGACGGTATTTATTAAACCTTTGGGTTGTGTGACTAAAATAAGCCGGTTCCTAACAATAAGGAGTCGGCTTATTTGTTTATTTTCAGACCGTTTAGGAGCTTTTTGTATACATGAAGAAAGCTATCCTTTACGTACAAAGTACAATTTGAAGCTTTGTAATAATTCATTCTTGCTGTCGAAAGTACAATATCCATGCTGGAAACTCCTTGTAGAAAGTCGATGCAACATTTTATACCGTTGATTTTTGAAAAATAACCATCAAAAGATTTTATTTTAATGCGAAAAGACTATAACTTTGCACTGTCGGAAAGAAAAAGAAAGCCCTGTGTGAACAGTGTCAGCTCCGAATTCAGGAGATTCCGATACTCTGATGCTACTGTGCAAAGGAGTCCGTTAATAAAGACGTTTTGATTTCAAAGTTTTGATTGGTTAAAAGTTTAATTGCTGCTCCATTATATCGTTCGTACCTTTGGAGCCGAATATCATGGAGCAGCAATTTTTTAAAGAGAAGTTTCGTTTCACTGTTTGATGGATTATTGATTATAAACCGCCGCCTCATTTTCGGGAAAAGAATGAAGCGGCTTTTATGTTGCCTGTCCGCTAACGGATGTTTGGTGGGCAGGAGGTAAATTTTTCGTAACCACCAAAGAAAATTCCCTCTCAGAAATCGTTATAAACTTTTTTCAAAAGAGGCTGAAAACGAAGTTGTAATCGCTGTCTTGTTCGGAGAAATCGTTTTTTTTCAGCCGAAAAAGAGAAAAATTGCTTCGGAAAATCCTTTTTTGGAGGTCGCAAAGTTTGGTTTGCCCTGCAGCAAAAAACAATCTGCTGCGCAGCAGATTCTCTTCCGCCCTGCAGCAAACTTCAAAGAGCGGCCGGCTTCTCGAAAAAAGCGGTCGTTTCGGGTTAAAAGGATGGTTGAAAAAGAAAAACCGGCTTTGGATAGCTGATTTTTCGAGAAAACCGGCAGAAAAAGATAATTCGGTAAAAAATCCGGTCAAGCACAGCCCCTTTCTAAGAGCAAAAATCCATTTTTAGCCCTTTTAGGCCCTTTTTTCTGTTTCAAAGTAGCTTTTAATCCTTTAAAAAAGGAATTTTTCATTGCAAATACCGAAGATGTGAATTCTGAAATAACAACAAGAAAAGAGGAACTTCAGATAAAAGATATTGAATCTCCTTGTTTATCAGAGGGGAAGGAAAATGAATTTTTCTTCTTTTTTTCTTGCAGAATAGTGAGAAAGCACATATCTTTGCACCGTTTTGTTCCGAAAAGTCCTTTCCGGACCGAGTAGGATGAAAAGGGAATCGGGTGAAAGTCCCGAACAGTCCCGCTGCTGTAAGCTCCATTTTTCCGAATGTAAGTTTGCTTAATCTCTTTAGCCACTGCTTCTTTCCGAATGTCGGGAGGGTGGGAAGGCAAGCAAGCCGGAGTAAGTCAGAAGACCTGCAAAACAGAGTCAAAAATCTTTGTCGCTTCGAGGAAAGGCCCAAAGACAAATGTATTATTAATCGGCAGAATCCTTTTTTAGGACCCATGATGGATGTACGAAACGTAGTCCGTAGCGGAATGTGTACGCTGCTGTGCATGTCGCTTGCTCTTGATTTGTCGGCTCAGCACGAGTCGGACACGCTTGTCGGCTCAATCGGCGAAGTGACGGTGCAGGCTCGTCAGATTTCGCCGGAAATCTCTTCTTCGCAACCGCTTCAAACCTTGACGCGTAGCGAAATGGAGGCATTGGGCATTCGCGAGATGGCCGAGGCGGTGAAACGCTTTTCCGGAGTCTCCGTACGCGACTATGGAGGCATTGGCGGACTGAAAACTGTGTCGGTGCGCAGTTTGGGAGCCGCACACACAGCCGTCAGCTACGATGGTGTGACGGTGAGCAACAGTCAGGCCGGACAGATTGACATCGGTCGTTTCTCGCTTGATAACGTAGAGAGCTTGTCGCTCGCCGTAGGACATAGCAACGACCTGCTTCAATCGGCTCGGGCATACGCTTCGGCCGGTGTGTTGAGCATTCAGACGGAACGTCCGGTCTTCGGAAAATCGTCTGAGAAGTGGCGTGTAGGACTTCGGGGAGGCTCGTTCGGATACATTACCCCTTCTTTGCGCTATGCGCGAAAGCTTGCACAGCGGACGGCCCTGATGGTCGAAGGCGATTACATGCGGGCAGACGGAATTTACCCGTTCGAACTGAAGAACGGGAAGTACAAGACCACTGAGCGCCGCCGCAATTCCGACATTTACAGTTGGCGAGCCGAAGGAAACCTTTTCCACACTTTTGCCGACAGCAGTCGCCTAAGAATAAAAAGCTATTTCTATAAGTCGGAACGCGGCTTGCCCGGCGTGGTTATCCTATATAATCCAACGGCCAAAGAACGCCTTTGGGACGAGAACTTCTTTACGCAACTTGTTTACGACCGCAAAATTTCAGACAGTTGGCAGCTTCGTGCGTTGGCGAAATACAATCATGCGTGGAACAAATACGAAGATGTGAATGTTAAGTATGCAGGTGGTAAGCAGACGGACGTGCATCGACAGGATGAGTACTACGTTTCGGCGGCGCTCCGGTGGGACTTGGCTTCCGGATGGGCCATGTCGTTGGCACAAGATGCTTTCGTGAACACTTTGCGAAACAACATCGATGACAGCCCCAATCCGGTACGATTTACCTCGCTTACGGCTTGGAGCCTGAACTTCCGCAGGGGAGGATGGAGCGCCGGAGCCAACCTGAATGCGACTTTCACAACCGATGAAGTGGAGAGCGGAGCTACACCCGCCGACCGCAAACATCTCTCTCCCTCGTTGACTCTCGCTTACCGCCCTTGGAGTTCGCAATTATTCTACTTTAGAGCAATGTATAAGAGTACGTTTCGTGTCCCTACTTTCAATGATTTATACTATCGGAGGTCTGGAAATACAAATTTGAAACCCGAAGATGCAACGGAGTACGATTTGGGCATTACTTGGAGTGCACATCCCGGGGGGATTCTGGAACACTTCTCGTTGAAGCTGGACGCATATTATAATAAGGTGTCCGATAAAATCGTGGCTTTCCCCTCGGTCTATGTTTGGCGCATGGCCAACTATGGAAAAGTGGAGATTCATGGGGCAGACGCCTCCCTCTCGTTTTCCTCTTCCCCTTTCGATTGGTTGAAAGCTCGTTTCAACGCTTCGTATACCTATCAAAAAGCTGTGGATTTGACCAATCCGAAAGCCAAAAACTACAAGCATCAGTTGCCCTACACGCCGCGTCATAGCGGAAACGCTTCGCTCGCTCTTGAAACCCCTTGGGGAACGTTGGGCTACAGCTTGATGATGGTGGGAAAACGCTACTTCATGGACCAGAACATTCCGGAAAATGAAGTGGAAGCTTATTGCGAACATGCGTTGGCTCTTTCGAAAGAGCTGAATCTCTCAGCAGAGACAAATTTGCGCCTGCAACTGGAAGTGACCAATCTCACCGACAGGCAGTACGAAGTGGTGAAATATTACCCGATGCCCGGACGGGCATGGCGTATCGGGGCTGTCATGGAGTTCTAGTCTCCGAATAATAAGGAATAACCGGTTAGAAAAATAAGTATAAACCTAAAAAAAAGAAAAGTATGAATTTCAGAAGTTTGTTTTTCAGTACCCTTTGCCTTTTGGCTGTCGGCACTGTGTTTACCGCGTGTGAAGACGATGACGATGATTCTTGGAACAACGGGGCTACCGTAGCCCTTCCTAAAAACCGCGTATTCATTCTGAATGAAGGCATTTATGGAAAGAATAATGCGAGTCTGACTTTTTATAATCCTGCAACGAAAGAGATTGTTCCCGACCTGTTTTTCTCGCAAAACGGATACAAGTTGGGCGATACGGCGCAGGACATGATTGAATATAACGGTGAACTCTACATCGTCATGAACGGCTCGAACTACATTACCCGCTTGAGCGGGGCCGGAGTGGAGCTTGCAAGATACGAGTTCACCGCCGAAGAAGGGCAACCGCGATACGCTACGGCAGACGATGGCAAGGTCTACGTGACGCTCTACAGCGGCAACGTGGCCCGGCTTGACGCTAAAACGCTCAACATGGAGGCTATGGTGAAGGTTGGAAACAACCCGGAACAAATTATCGAAGAGGACGACAAACTTTATTGCGTCAACTCCGGATGGGGATACGATAACCGCCTTTCGATTATCGACCTGAAAACTTTCAAAGAGGCCGAGCAGGTAGAAATCTTCGCCAATCCGCAACGCATTGTCGAGTGTAACGACCGGATTTTCATCCAAGGATACGGTGCGGCATACCCCGACCCGTACACTTATCCGGTGGCTCTCTTTGACCCACAGACCAAGACTTACACGGAGATAGGCCGGGGAACCAACATGGCGGCTTACGGGGCATTGCTCTATGTAGCCAATACGCAGACGAGCGACTGGGAAAACTTTACGACCGACTTCTATACTTACGATACCCGTACGGGAAAAGTCAACAGCGAGTCGTTCTTGAAAAATGCACCTGAAGAGTTGTCGACCGGAAACGTCTATATGCTCGACATCAACCAGGAAAACGGTGAAATCTACGTGGGAGTGACCTATTATGAAGCCGGTAACGGCGATATATACCGCTTCAAGGCTGACGGAACGTTCGTAGAAAAGTTCGAGAGCGGTGGTCAGAGCCCCAATGCGATGGTCGGTTTGGATTGATGAGGCGCGTATGTTGAAATATTCGGCTTCGATAATATCTCTTGTGTGCTTCCTTCTTCTCTCTGCTGCTTGTGGCGGTGGAGAGAAGAGGGGAGAACCCTTGTCCGGTGCGGACACCTTGTCTTTTCGCTATGCCAAACATGTGCAATTGGTAGAGGGAGATGATTTTTCGTTGGCTGTGATTCGCAATCCTTGGGACACGACCCGCGTGTTGCATACCTATATATTATTGCCTCACGATGTGGAGGTTGAGAATTCCCACCTGCCGGAGGGGACTATTGTACGGATACCTCTTACGCGCTCGGTTGTATATTCTTCGGTGCATTGCAGTCTGCTTGATGAGTTGGGCGCATTTTCAGCTATTGCCGGTGTCTGCGATTTGGAATATATTCGTCTGCCTAAGATTCACGAGGCGTATAACAAAGGTTTCGTTGCTAATTTGGGAAGCGGCATGAGTCCGGACGTAGAGAAGATGATAGAGCTTCATCCCGATGCCTTGCTGTTGTCGCCTTTCGAGAACAGTGGCGGCTATGGGCGAGTTGAGCAATTGGGTATTCCCGTTATAGAATGTGCCGACTACATGGAAACCTCTCCGTTGGGGCGTGCGGAGTGGATGCGCTTCTACGGTCGGCTGTTCGGTCGTGCGGCAGAAGCTGATTCTTTGTTCTCCCGGGTCGAAAGAAACTATAGGCAGTGGGCCGGAATGGTGGCCGGAAAGAATAAACGACCCACGCTGTTGTGCGATTTGCCAATGGCAACTTCGGCCTGGTATGTTCCGGGAGGAAATAGTACCATTGGAAAATTGTATGCCGATGCCGGAGTTGATTATTTGTTTGCTTCAGATGAGCATAGCGGTTCCGTCCCGTTATCGTTTGAAACGGTGCTCAATCGGGCGCAACATGCCGACTTCTGGTTGATACGCTATAATGAGAAAACGGACAAGACGTATCGTTCGTTGCAGACGGAATATGAACTTTGTACTCGTTTCCGAGCTTTTAACGAACGCCGAATGTATGGTTGCAACACAGGTACAACATCTTTTTATGAGGAGGTTCCCTTTCACCCCGACCGGCTTTTATGCAACATCATACGGATATGTCATCCTGAATTGGCCGGAGAAAATGATTCGCTATACTATTATGTATCGTTGAGAGAGTAAAAAGATATGAGCAAAGGAAAGAAATGTATTCTGTTGTGGGCTTTGTTGACCGGGGTGCTTTTTTTTAGCAATCTCTATGTTGGAACGGTTGATATTCCGGCCGGAACAGTGACCCACGTGTTGCTGGGTGGAGAGTGTGAACGCGAATCTTGGCGTTTTATCTTGTTGGAATCTCGTTTGCCTCAGGCTTTGACTGCAATGCTGTGCGGAGCAGCTTTGGCTGTATCGGGATTGATGTTGCAGACAGCTTTTCGCAATCCTTTGGCGGGACCATCCATCTTAGGCATCAACTCCGGAGCCAACTTGGGTGTGGCTCTCGTTATGTTGGTCAGTGGAAGTAGCGTGACGGCAGGCTCTTTTTCTTTTTCGGGATTCTTAGCCATAACGATTGCAGCTTTTGTCGGTTCTATGTTGGTGATGGGGCTTCTGTTGCTCTTCTCTGCCTGGTTGAAGAACGACATGATGTTGCTGATTACCGGTATCATGATAGGATATGTCGTTTCCTCTGCCATTTCCTTGCTCAACTTTTTTGCAACTTCTGAGGGAGTTCATTCTTATATGATTTGGGGAATGGGTAGTTTTGGTGGCGTATCCATGAATCAAATGCCCTATTTTTCTTTTTTAATCGGTATCGGATTGCTGCTGGCTTTATCATTGGTGAAACCACTGAATGCTTTGTTATTGGGAAACCACTATGCCGAAAATTTAGGGGTAAATGTGCAGTTTACCCGGCATAAATTGTTGTTTGCTACCGGTTTGTTGACTGCGGTGACTACAGCTTTTTGCGGTCCGGTCTCTTTCTTGGGATTAGCCGTACCCCACATCGCCCGTTTGGTGTTGGGACGTTCAGATCATCGGTTGCTGATGCCGTTGAGCTTGTTTGTCGGTTCAGCTATCGCTTTGCTTTGTAATATATTGTGCGTGCTCCCCGGTGATGAAGGCTTGATTCCTTTAGGGGCAGTGACTCCTTTGTTAGGAGCACCGGTTGTGATATATGTACTGATGCATCATCGTTCGCGTTGAGGACGTAGCAGGTTTTTCTACCCTGTTTCTTAATTCTTTCTTAGTCCATAGTTCTTCTGAAATACGAACGGTAGATGTCTGCAATGCAGCTTTTTTTAATGTTAAAAGGGTTGCATTGCTTTTTTTTGACGGTAAAAATTCGTTTTTATGCTTTTTATGCTTATTTTTGCCTTTTCTTTGGTTTAAAGGTCTTTGAATCTTTAGGAATTGGTCAGTCAAAGTATTGAATAAGCCCTTTTGTAAAATGAAAATTTGGTGTAGAATATACGTTTTGCTGGCTTTTCTGGTTTTGTCGGCCGTATCATTGATGGCGCAGAGCAAAGTCACGACAGAAAAGCCGATTCTTATTATTAGTTCTTATTCTTCCGATTCACAACGAACAGCCGAGTTTATGGAGCGTTTCGAATACGTATTGAATGAGAAGAAATACCCATACGTCTGTACGATAGCCTATATGGGTTATTTGGGCTTTGAGGATTGTCATGAGTGGAAGTCTAAAATGACTTCTGTGCTGAGTCGTTATGCAGAAGACGACTTGGCTGCAGTTATTTTGTTGGGCGAAGAGGCTTGGATTTCCTATCTAGAACAGGAAACGATACCCGATATCCCCTTTTATGGATGCTATATTAATGAATTCGGAGTTCCAATTCCACAGAATATCCCTGATTTTCTTTATTGGTATCCGGATAAAATCAATTTGAGTGAGGCGGCGGAACAACGTGGAATTTCGGGAGGATTTATGAAACGCTACGATGTGGAGGCAAACATCGAACTGATAAAGAAACTCTACCCGAACACCACGCGTATCGCCTTTATTACGGATAATTCTTACGAGGGAGCTTCTTTAGGCACGTTGATGCGCGAGGTTATCGTAGAGAAATATCCGGAATTGAACTTGGCCTCGCTTCGTGCGCTGAGCTTTTCGATGTCTCAAATCCGGGTTCGCTTGCGACATTTGCCGGAGAATACAGTTGTTTTGCTTGGCACTTGGCGAGTTGATAAGTCGGGTCGGTATTATTTGGATAGCTCTTTAAAAGATTTGATTCCCGAAAACTTTCATTTGCCTGTCTTTACGTTGACCGGAATAGGATTAGGTAAGTTTGCTGTGGGAGGATACATACCTCGGTATGAGTTTGACGTTGCTCATATGCTCGAAGTTATTCATGCCCGTAACATCGGAGTGATTCCGTCTTGCTCATTTCATTTCTGTGAAAGCCGATATGTTTTTAGTTATGAAAAAATGCAAGAATACGGGCTTACCGAAAATCAGCTGCCTGAGGGAAGTGAGATTGTGACAGGCGTAGATACGCAGATTGAGAAGTATCAGCGTTATTTGTGGTTTACTTTCGGCCTGTTGTTTATCTTTATTACATTGGTTGCTCTTTGTTTGTTCTTCTTATACCGTACTCGGAAGTTGCAACGCATATTGAAAGAGCGCAACCGCGACTTGATGTTGGCAAAAGAGGCAGCTGAAGAATCCAATAAGCTCAAGTCTGCATTTTTGGCGAACATGAGTCATGAAATTCGCACGCCTTTGAATGCCATTATCGGTTTTTCGGGTGTGTTGAAGGATACGACAGATCCTGATGAACGCGAAGAATATTGGAATATTATTTGTACGAACAGCGATCAGTTGCTTCGATTGATTAATGATATACTTGATTTATCGAAGATTGAAGCCGGAATGATAGAATTGCAGCCTGAGACATTTGATTTGACTGCTCTTTTCGGGGAAATATACTCTTTCATGCAGCAGCGAATCACCTCCTCGGACGTGAAACTTATCGAAGAACACCCTTATGCCTCTTGCAAAGTAACTCTTGACCGTAACAGGGTGAGCCAAGTTATTACCAATTTCATTACCAACGCCATTAAATTCACTCGTAAGGGCCATATTCGTATGAGTTATGCTGTTATCGATGGCGGAGTACGTATTGAGGTGGAGGATACCGGCATCGGAATAGAGAAAGAAAAGGTTGACAAGGTGTTTGAGCGCTTCCAAAAGTTGAACGATTTTGCACAAGGAACCGGTTTGGGTATGGCAATTTGCAAAGCTATATTGGATGCTCAGAATGGTAAGATTGGAGTTGAGTCGGAGCCGGGAAAAGGTTCTTTGTTCTGGGTATGGTTCCCCGGTGAGCCGATTGAAATCGTGGAAGATGAGGCTTTGCTTCTTTCTGCTTCGGGGGCTTCATCGGACGAAGAGGAGTTGGAAACTTCTTTCCGCATGCAACGCATTCTGGTTGCAGAGGATAACGACAGTCATTACTTACTGATGCAGAATCTTTTGAAGCGTTATTCGTTGATTCGCGCGGTCAATGGCCGTGAAGCAGTAGAGAAAGCTCTTGCCGAGCCGTTCGATTTGGTTTTAATGGATATTGGAATGCCTGTGATGGGAGGTCTGGAGGCGGCTGCGGAGATACGTAAAAAATACCCCGACCTTTTTATTATAGCAATTTCGGCCGATGCTTTTGAAAGTGACCGTAAGAAAGCCATGCAGGTAGGTTGCAATGCTTTTCTTTCCAAGCCTATTCAGAAAAACGAGTTGATAAAATTGATTCGTCAGCGTGAACAACAGTTGTAATGCATGCGAAATATAAGAAATAGCAGAGTAAACATGAAATTTTTAACCAGAACTTTGATGGTCATCTTTCTGATGGCCATAGGTGTGCCTTTTCTTTCGGCACAAACTGTCGGCAAATATCGCGTTATGCTGACAGATAAAAAGAAAACCACTTATTCGTTGAATAGTCCGGCGGAATATTTGTCGGAAAAGGCCGTAGCTCGCAGACTTCGGTTGGGTTTATCCGTTGATTCGACCGACCTGCCTGTTTGTCGGAAATACCTCAAACGTATCCGAAAACATGCAGAAGTGTTGCATACAAGTCGTTGGAACAATACTGCGGTCGTTCGCACGTCCGATTCGCTTGCCGTTGAAAAAATCAAGCTTCTTCCCTTTGTACG
>JAFUNW010000065.1 GCA_017472905.1 Bacteroidaceae bacterium | reverse complement strand
TATGAATGTTGTCCGCCGAGTCGTCTTGATTGTCGTCCACGAAGCCGCGTACGTTGAGTGTCATTACCCGCAAGGGCCGGTCGGCCGGTTCCGTTTCTCCTCCGGATATTTGGAATACGGATGAGAGGAAGGGAATGTTGCAAAGCAGAGCCAGCAGCGGAAACAAGGTCCACCACTTTCTGCGGCATAGCCAGTAGAGAAACATTATTCCGCAGAGGATGAGCAAGACGGGGAGTGCCAGTCCGAGGTAGGTGATAAAGAGATTTTGTTTGGGGTGTACGTGTCCGGCCCATCCTCCGAGGATGGAGACAATCATCAAGGCGAAAGTCAAAACTACCGACACGAAATATGCGAACTTGAAGAGTGCTAATTTGCCCATAAACTTTGATTCTTTATAAAAGTGTTGTCAATTTCGCGACAAAGATAGTGCAAACCGAGCGGAGGACAAAATAAACTTGTTTATTTTTCGTCCCGAGAGGGTGTGTATTTGACTTTTTATAGGACACAGAGACACGGAGACACAGAGTACTTTCTATAAGTCCCTGATTATTTGATAAGGAAAACCTCTTTGTGACTCTGTGTCTCTGTGTTCTAAACAAAAAATGTATTTTGACACAGCCCTCTTTGCAAAATAAAACCGGTGAATGATAAAAAAAAGAGAAAAAATAGTATTATTATTTGCTTGTTAGGAAATAAGTCATTAACTTTGCGATGTTAAACGAAGGATCATACGAATGAATACAATCTTAATAGCGGAAGATACGGACAGTAATTACCTGTTGCTGAGTATCATATTACGAAAAAAATACCGATTGGTACGTGCATTCAACGGCGAAGAGGCAATTGAATTGTTTAAGAGTGAAAAGCCGGACTTGATTTTGATGGACATCAAAATGCCGGTGATGGACGGGTTGACTGCAACACGCGAAATTCGCAAGATTGACACAAATATCCCCATTGTGGCTCTGACAGCCAACGCTTTCGACAGCGACCGCCAAAAGTCGCAAGATGCAGGGTGTACCGACTACATGTCGAAACCCATTATTGCATCGGATTTGATAGCGCTGTTGGAGAAATATTTGCAGGAATGAACAATAAAATAAAGAATAATTTTTCATTTTTGGTGGGCGAGAGGGCATGTGAATGTCTTCTCGTCATTTTTTTTATGGGGGTGTGTCATCATTGACTTTTTATAAAACACAAAGACACGGAGACACAGAGTACTTTCATAAGTCCCGGATTATCTGATTAGGAAAAATACTTTGTGACGCTGTGTCTTTGTGTTCTAAATTTGAACACTCATGTTGGTTCAGGCTCGTTTGGCCTTTTCCCAAACGCCGCTTCCCCGTTTTTTGCGCAAGTAGGAAAATCCGCGAATCACGTTCAGGTTCATGAAGAGGAAGTAGTAGGGAACGTAGAGCCACTTGTTCTTGATTTTTTGCTGCGAGAGTTTATATCCCCGATAGCCCATGTAATAGAAGAGCAACTGGCAGATGAGGATGATGCCGTACAGAACGGTGGACCATCCTTGGGAGAAAATGAGTGCCAACAGATTCAGCGGAAGCATCGCAAAGAGCGAAAGCGGGGCTATCGACCATCGAAATACGCGATGCGACAGGTATTGGAAGGTGGCGACACCGTGACTGAAGAAATTCAGCATTTGAGGCAATCGCCAGATGCTTTGCAAGCCTCCTGCGGCGATGCGTACTTTTCGTTTCTGTTCTTCTTCCATATTGGCCGAACCGGTCTCAACGGCGTATGCCTCCGGACAATATTCGATTCGGAATCCCCTTGCCACAATACGCATGGAGACGATGAAGTCGTCCAAGAGCGTATCCCATTCGAGAGGGTCGTAAAGCTCGGTTCGCAGGGCGAACAGTTCGCCGGCAGCTCCCATAGTCGACCAAAGTCGGCTGTCGAGGTCTTTCATGGCAGACTCATATTTCCAATAGAGTCCTTCGCCTTCACCGGCAGCTCCGGCATTTTCTCCGCCTACGACTCGTTTTTCTCCGGAGACGACTCCGACATATTCGTCAGTGAAGCAAGCAACGATTTTGCGTATGGAGTCGAGGCCCAGCATGGTGTTGGCATCGCTGAAGATGGTCAGCTCGGTATCTACGTAGCACATGGCTCTGTTCAGAGCGGCGGCTTTTCCCTGTCGTTCCGGTTGGTAGAGCACTTCTATCATGGGGTATTTTGCCAGTATCTCGTTGGTGCGGTCGGTGCTGCCGTCCGTAATCCATGTCAGCAACAATCTTTCCGGCGGATAGTTGAGTGCAAGCGTGTTTTTAATCTTCTCTTCTATGATGTCCTCCTCGTTGTATGCGGCAACAATCATCGTGACGGTAGGCAGGTCGTCTTCGAAAATTTCTTCTTTCGGTTTACGGGGAACAAAGTGTTCTTTCACTTTGACGAGGAGGTAGAGCAAAATTCCGTATCCGATGTAGGTGTAGAAAACGATGCCCAGACATATCCAGAAAATCAGTTCAACAGTATTCATTTTATTCTTCTTTTATTTGTTTTTAATCAAGTTCGATTCTTTGTCCTTGTATTGCTTTTTGGGGAAGAAAAGTCCGGGAATGCCTATTACAGCCTTGACAGCGCGTTTCCGGATGCTGTTCAAGAGCGATCCATCGGCTCCGAGTGTTCCCAATCCGGTGAATGCCCGTGTTTTCGGTCCGTATAGAAAGTGGATTTTCCCATGCTTTTTCAGTTCCAATGCCAGCGAGCCGTCTTCTCCCCGAATGATGTCGGTTCGTATGCCGGCCTTTTTAGCGTCTTCGGTACGGTAAGCAAAAACCAGTCCGCGTACGCTGAGTTCCGGCCTCATGAAATGTTGCAACCAGAGGTAGATGTCGCGTACCAGTTCGTAGAAAAACATGATGTATCGGGGATATCCTTTTGCGGGCAGGTAGCTCCAGGTAGCTCCGACAGCCAGAACCCTCGGTCGTTGCAGCTCGCGCACCATTTGTTGTACATAATTGGGCGGATAGAGGGTGTCGGCGTCAATATTGATGTGGTATTTTCCCCGGGCATGCATGAGTCCGCATAGGCGGGCATATCCGCATCCGTGTCTTGGCTCGTAATAGCAGGGGATTCCCGACATCCTGAATATTTCGGCAGTGTTGTCGGTCGAGTCGTTGTCGACTCCGATGATTTCAAAGGGGTATTGACATTTTTGTCTGCTGAGTGCGTTCAGACATGCGGGCAGGGTTTTCTCCTCGTTGCGGGCAATGACGCAGATGGTGACGAGCGGAAAGTCACACTCTCGTTTTTCAACTCTTCGTCTTGTGCCCTTATAGACGGAGTGGGAAATGGCTTTAAGCTCTACGTTGTAGATGCTCAGAAATTTATCATACCAAGGCATAATTATTGGGAGTTATATTTTATGGTCAGACGTTTGAAGAGTCTGTCCCATTCGTTCATAATGTTTTCTACTTTGAGTCGGGCGATGTTTTCGCGTGCTTTTCGTCCCATTTCGCTGCGCTCTTGTGGATTTTCAATCAGGCGGACAATTTGGTTGGCCAGCTGTGTTGTCTCTCCGTTGGGGACGAGCAGTCCGTCCGTCTCGTGGCGAATGATGTTTCTGGGTCCGCACGGGCAGTCGAAGGATACGCAGGGCACGCCATGCGACATGGCTTCGGCCAAGACCATGCCAAACCCTTCGAAGCGTGAGCTGCATACGTAGAAGGCGCTGTCGGCATAGTGTCGGTGGATGTCGCCGGTTGCCGGATGGCAGACGATGACTCCTTCGAGTCGTTCCGTTCGTATTTTCTCTTCGTAGGACTCTCGCTCGCCGGCCCCGTAGATGTGCAGTTGCCAGTCGGGATGTCGGTCGGCCACGAGCTTCCAGGCTTGAATCAGCAGGTCGAAGCCCTTTTCATAGACGTATCTTCCTACAGCGATGGCTTGTTTGCTTGTTTGCGGAGCGCATTTTTCAGGGAAAGAGGCTAGGGGATTGGGGATTGCTTCTACGTTGTCCAATTCGGGCCAATTGAGTTTGTCGTCTTCTGTCAGGACAACAAAGCGGTCGAGTCGTTTGAGATTTCGCAACAGTTGTTTTTGCCAAAGCGAGGCGAAAAGCTTTTTCGCAGGCGAACCGTCTGTCTCAAAGTTGCGATAATGTTTGCGGTTGACATGCATTTCTCCTACTTTTCGGCTGCCATCGAGGATGGAAGTGAGGAAGTTTATCTCTCTTCGCAAGAGCGAAACGGTTATGTCGGGGCGCAGCTGCATCAAGGTGTCGGTCAGTCGTTTCCGATAGAGTCGCTGTTTTTTAAGGTAGAGGGTGATTTTTTGAAGAAAAGGGAGGTGCCAAAGCTCTTCAAAGCCGATGTTGAACTGCACGAGCTTCACCTTGTCCGAAAGCGGATAGAAAGGCTCTTTCCCGGCTCCGTCTGTCAGGATGATGCTGACGTCATATCCCATCACATCGGCCAGATAATTGGCTTTGGTGGTGAGTACACGTTCCACTCCGCCGGGAATGTAGAGCGAGGGGGTGCAATAGGCTATTTTTATCGGCTTCATAGGTTGTTACTTGCCTTTGGGGGCTTCTGAAAACCTCCGTTGGAACGATTTTTTCGAGGCTTGAAACGGTTTTTGCCTTTCGAGTGTCGTTACAGCGCGCAAACTTACGGAAAATCTTTCAATCCTCCAAAGTTCGGAGAGAGTTTGAGAATTAAAAAATGAAGGAATGAAAAAATAAAACCGGAGGTGCGGAGCGGACTCTTTCACCGTCATGGATTTCTTTTCCCTTTTTTGTAACCGTTTTGTAACATTGTTGTAACGGAGGTATAACAATCTTGCTTTACTTTTGCAGCAGAAAATTATTTTTTTGAATTTTAAACCCAAACAAATTCAGTATGGAAACAATTTATCTAGGGATTATCATTTTCCTGTTTTTGCTTGCCATCTTCGACTTGAGCGTAGGTGTGAGCAACGATGCCGTCAACTTTTTGAACTCGGCCGTAGGTGCCAAGGCTGCAAAAGTGAAAACGGTCATTATCATCGCTGCCATCGGAGTATTCTGCGGTGCGGCCATGAGCAACGGCATGATGGACATTGCCCGGCATGGCATATTCCGTCCGGAACAGTTCTATTTCACCGACCTCATGTGCATATTTCTTGCCGTAATGGTGACGGACGTGGTTTTGCTCGATGTGTTCAACACGCTCGGCTTGCCGACCAGTACGACTGTTTCGATGGTGTTCGAGTTGTTGGGCGGTACGTTCGTTTTGGCCATCATCAAGCTGATTGCCGATGAAACCGGCATGTTGGGATTTGATGACCTGTTGAATACCGAAAAGGCGCTCTCGGTGATTATCGGTATCTTCCTCTCAGTAGCGGTAGCCTTTTTCTTCGGAACGCTGGTACAGTGGATTGCCCGCGTGATTTTCACCTTTAATTATAAGAAGCGCCTGAAATATACCATCGGTGTCTTCGGTGGATTGGCTGCCACTGCCATCATCTATTTCATGCTTATCAAGGGTATGAAAGACAGCGCGTTCATGACTCCCGAAAACAAAGCTTGGATTGCGGACAATACGATGGCTATCGTGGGTTACTGCTTCATCGGATTCACCATCTTGATGCAGATTTTGCATTGGTGTAAAGTGAATGTTTTCAAGGTTATCGTGTTGATGGGAACTTTCGCCTTGGCGATGGCTTTTGCAGGAAACGACTTGGTGAACTTCATCGGTGTGCCTCTCGCCGGATATGACGCTTACCTCGACTATACCACCAACGGTATGGGACAGGCCGATTCTTTCTTGATGAGCTCGCTCAACGGACCGGCCAAGACTCCGATGTTTTTCCTCTTGGCTGCCGGATTAATCATGGTGATTTCGTTGGCTACCAGCAAG
>JAFUNW010000064.1 GCA_017472905.1 Bacteroidaceae bacterium | reverse complement strand
ATAATGGCATCGAAATCGAAGTCGCAAGGGTCTGCTTCTGCAATAGACGAACCGGCACGGTCATATATAACTTTGCTAGGACGCATGGAAGCACCTGTCTCCAAGTAATATATGCCCACGCGATTTCCACCGCGTGCAATATAGTTGGTATTTACCCCGTATTTACGCAAAGCATTAACGGCTGATTGACCAATTTCGTGAGTCGGTAACTTGGTTACAAAGTATGCTTCGTGTCCATAGTTGGCACAACTAACAGCAACGTTGGCTTCTCCGCCACCATATACGACATCAAAAACGTCTGATTGAACGAAACGGCGATTGCCCGGAGTAGAAAGGCGCAGCATAATCTCGCCTAATGTTACAACTTTTCCCATAATTTATTTATGATATAGAATTTAAAATTTATATAATCATTACCTTACTTTCTTTTTTGTACAAGCATGAATTTCATCTTCTTATTCAATTTGTGAGAATGAAAAGAGAGAATGCTCATCATATGTCTCCAAATATTATTTTAAAAGTTACAAAACCTTTAAACGGAGTTGTGTACGCGCACAAAGATACTGCATTATTTTAAAATCACCTAAAAAAATAGCAAATAATTCGGGAAAAACGAATAAATTGTTGTGTTCGTGCACGTATTTCGCAAATTATGCTTATTTTCGTGGCCGCAAACGCTTGATTTATGTGCTTGCTATTGAAAACATTGATATTAAAAGCCTTTTTACACCTTAATAATAATAAAGTGGATAAGACTCATGGATAAATTGCCTGAAAGAATCAGAATTAAAGACATAGCTCGATTGGCCGAAGTCTCTGTTGGGACTGTTGATAGAGTATTACATGGAAGACCGGGAGTATCTAAAAATAGTCGTGAACGCGTAGAGAAGATATTGAAGGAATTGGATTATCATCCCAATATGTATGCTTCAGCTTTAGCATCGAACAAAAAATATAACTTTGTATGCATGCTTCCTTTACATTCGACTCGAAGCTATTGGCACGATATTGAACAAGGTGCACGGAAGGCTGAGTTGTCTTATAGTGATTTTCATATTTCAGTTGAGATGCTTCATTATGATCCTTATGATTTTTCTTCATTTGAAAGTGTCGGTAAAAAAGCACTTGATATGAATCCGGATGGTGTGATGTTTTCTCCAACGATGTCGCGGACAACGTTAGTTTTTACGAAAGAACTGGAAGAACGTAAGATTCCATATGTTTTTGTTGATTCCCAAGTAAAAGAAGCTTCTCCATTAGCTTTTTTCGGTCAACAAGCAATGCAAAGTGGATATTTTGCCGGACGCATGTTGATGTTATTGGCTCATGAAAAAGAAGCTGTAGTAGTCTTTCGCCATAGTCGTGGAGGACAAATGGGGTCAAATCAGCAACATGAACGTGAAATAGGTTTTCGATATTACATGAATGAACATCATAAAACATGTAAGATATGGGAATTAGACGTGGATGTCAGGCAAAATCAAGAAGAAACGATACAGCTATTAGACGATTTCTTTACTTCCCATCCGGAAGTGAAGCTTGGGATTACGTTTAATTCGCAAGTGCATGTTTTTGGAGAATATTTGGAATATCGTAATAAAAGTAAAGCCTTTAATCTTTTAGGTTATGACTTGTTGGATAGAAACGTCAATTGTTTACGTAAAGGCACTGTAACCTTCTTGATTGCCCAACAACCTTTTTTTCAAGGATACAACGGTATTCAAACGTTATGTAAATCTTTGATTTTGAGGAAAGAAGTGAAACAGGTAAACTACATGCCTATAGATCTTTTGTCTGCAGAAAACTTAGATTACTATTTAGATTCACAAGAAAGCGAATAGAAATAATATAATAAAGAATTAAAATATCTATTTTATGGAAACAAAATATTTGAAAATCAATCCGGCAGACAATGTTGCCGTAGCTATTAATCCTCTTAAAGCCGGTGAAGAGCTAACTATTGACGGACGTAAAATAACTGTAAATCAAGATACACCGGCCGGACATAAAATAATGTTAACAGATTTGTCCGAAGGCGAAGATGTTATCAAATATGGCTATCCTATTGGTCATGTTTGTATGAATGTAAAACAAGGTGATTTTGTTAATGAGAACCAAATCAAAACTAATTTGGCCGGTTTGTTGGAATATACGTACAATCCGGTGAAGGTAGATCTTGACATTCCGTTGGAAAATAGAACATTTAGGGGATATCGCCGTAAAAATGGAGACGTGGGCGTTCGTAATGAAATATGGGTTATTCCTACTGTAGGTTGTGTGAATGGTGTAGCAAATCAATTGGCAGAACAATTGAGGATGGAAACCGGAGGTAAAGGTGTTGATGCGATTGTTTCGTATCCTCATAACTATGGTTGTTCACAATTGGGTGATGACCATGAAAATACCAAGAAGATTCTTCGAGACATGGTGTTGCATCCGAATGCCGGAGCGGTGTTGGTTGTCGGATTGGGATGCGAAAACAACCAACCGGATGTCTTTAAAGAGTTTGTCGGTGAAGTAGATGCAGAACGGGTTCAATATATTGTGACACAGCGTATTGAAGGCGATGAGGTTGAAGAGGGAATGAAAGTTTTGCGTAAGTTATATGAAGTGGCCAGTAAAGATGTACGCGAGGATGTTCCTTTAAGCGAATTGCGTGTAGGCTTGAAATGTGGTGGTTCAGATGGTTTTTCAGGCATCACAGCTAATCCGTTGCTTGGAATGTTCAGTGATTATT
>JAFUNW010000063.1 GCA_017472905.1 Bacteroidaceae bacterium | reverse complement strand
CAGATGGACGACATCATCAAGAACAAGCCGGAGAACTTTGACGTCATTTCCGGAGACGATGGCATCACGTTCCCCCTCATAACCTTAGGAGCTGTGGGAGTAATCTCCGTTATCGGAAATGCTTTCCCGAAAGAGTTCAGCCGCATGACGCGCCTGGCCCTGCAAGGAGACTACGCCAATGCGCTGAAAATCCACCACAGTTTCACCGAACTGTTCAGTCTGCTTTTCGTGGATGGCAATCCGGCCGGCGTAAAGGCCATGCTTAACGCAATGGGGATGATTGAAAACCGTCTGCGTCTGCCATTGGTTCCGACTCGCATTACCACATTCGAGAAAATGCGACAGATTTTGCAGGAATTGCATATCAAATATTAAATCCCAAACGACCCATTTAAGATGAAAGAAGACTGTTCTAGAATAAAGACTTTGCTCAAACAGAACGAAACGTTGAATGAAATAAAAAAGATTCTTTCCAAAAACGATTTTTGCAGGGTCTTTATAACCATCGGCCTGATTGCTTTTACTTGCAATCTAGTGTATGAATCGGGTAAAACAATCGGCAAACTCATTGCCAACCTCTAAAAAAAATTCTCTAATCGGAATATGACCAAACAATCGCCTCAAATCCTTTCGGAAACGGGGCGATTGTTATTTTTACCCATCTGCATTAAGTTTCTTTATCTTTTCCTCGAATAATCCAAAAATAGTATTTATCTTTGTGGCTCATTAAAAACAAAGAAACAAATCTATTTTTATCTATTATGCTTGAGAAACTTTTCGGATTCGACCCGAAAACATCTACAGTAAAGACGGAAGTGATGGCCGGAATCACCACTTTCCTCACTATGGCCTACATTCTGGCCGTCAACCCCAATATTTTGAGCGAAACAGGTATGGACAAGGGTGCCTTGTTCACTACTACAGTAATTATGTCGGCATTGCCCACTATTTTCATGGGGCTCTATGCCAAACTGCCCTTGGCTTTGGCTCCGGGTATGGGCTTGAACGCCTTCTTTGCCTATACCGTCTGCATGATTATGGGTTATTCATGGCAGTTTGCCCTGACCGCCGTATTCCTGGAAGGATTGGTATTCATATTGCTGACCGTCACAAACTTACGTGAAAAGATTGTAGATGTCATTCCAGACACACTGAAAAACGCAATCAGTGCGGGTATCGGACTTTATATAGCTTTCATCGGACTGAAAAGTGCAGGCATCATCGTCAACAACGAAGCCACGTTGGTCAGCTTGGGCAATCTGGCTTCCGGTTCAGCCCTTTTGGGAGTCATCGGCATTGTACTAACCTCTGTTCTATTGGTTAAAAACATCAAAGGCGCACTGCTTTTCGGTATTTTAGGAACGACCTTGATAGGCATCCCTATGGGAGTGACCAACTTTGACGGTGTATTTAGCATTCCTCCCTCTATCGAACCTATATTCTTGAAGTTCGAATGGAATCAAATACTCTCTAAAGACATGGTTATCATCGTCTTCACTCTCTTGTTTGTAGACCTGTTCGACTGTATCGGAACGGTTATCGGAGTTACCAGTCGGGCCGGTATGATAAGAGCAGATGGCAAAATACCTAAACTGAAAGAGGTTTTCATGGTTGACTCTGTTTCTACAGCAGCCGGAGCCGTTATGGGTACAAGTACCGTTGCCGTATATGTAGAAAGTGCAGCCGGAGTAAACGAAGGCGGTCGAAGCGGACTAACCTCAGTCATTACCGGAGCATGCTTCCTATTGGCATTGTTCTTCGCCCCCTTATTCCTCGCCAGTCCTGCCGCTGCTACCACTCCGGTATTGGCCTTGGTAGGTCTTATGATGATGGGCTCGGTGCTGAAAGTGAACTTCACAGACTATTCTGAAGCCATCCCGGCTTTCATTTGCATCCTCTTCATGCCGCTTTCGTATAGCATTTCCGATGGTATCGTTCTGGGACATCTAAGCTACATCTTCATTAATCTTTGTAGCGGTAACTACAAGAAAGTATCCTTGGGCATGTACATATTAGCAGCCTTCTTCCTCTTAAACTTCCTCTTAAAATTCATCCCATAACTCCTCTTTTGCATCATGAAAAAAATATTCTTAGCCATAGCCTTGACGCTGGCAACCTTACAGATAAGTGCCCAACTGAACGTACAGATGCATTACGACTTCGGACATACTATCTACGGAGGCGAACTCTCTAATCGTCCCAATTGGACTGCAACCATAGAGAACTTCAAAGCAGACAAATGGGGTAGCACCTATTTCTTTGTAGACGGCAACTTTGCAGATAATACGATGGCAAGTGCATACGCCGAATTCTCTCGTGAATTACGCTTTTGGAAAGCTCCACTGGCCGTACACTTAGAATATAACGGAGGAGTCGCCGGAACCGGAAGCTATAACGATGCCTATTTAGCCGGTGTTGCATGGAATTGGGCCAGTGCAGACTTTACAAAAACATTCTCTATACAGGCACTTTACCGCTATCTGGCCCGCCAAACCATCGGCACAAAACACAGTTGGCAGCTGACAACCGTATGGGGAATTACTTTCGCAAAAGGATTGTGCACCTTTAGCGGATATGCCGACCTGTCGCACGACAACAGTGTGAACGGTGCATTAGTCTTTGGTAGTGAACCACAATTCTGGTTCAATCTTGCAGCGTTGAAAGGTGTGGACGATGATTGCAAACTGAGTCTGGGAACTGAAGTGGAACTAAGCAACAACTTGGTATGGCCCACCGATGGAATGAATAATCGCTTCTACGCCATCCCGACTTTGGCTGCCAAATGGACTTTCTAAACGAATCTACAAATTGAAAACCCAATAGAAATGAATACTGTACAAGTTAAAGACAAACAATTCTCTCTGTATATTTCAGAAGACAGCCTGCTTAAACGAGTTAAAGAAGTGGCAGAGCAAATCAATGCCGATTTAGCCGGCAAGAAACCGTTGTTTTTAGTCATTCTTAACGGTTCTTTTGTTTTTGCAGCCGATTTGCTGCGCGATATTACGATTCCAAGTGAAATTACATTCATACGAGTAGCTTCTTACGAAGGTTTCAATTCTACAGGAGAAGTGAAGCAACTCATCGGACTAAGCCAAAATATTGAAGGACGCACCGTAGTAATAGTAGAAGACATCATTGACTCGGGAAAAACCATGCAGGAATTACTGAAAATGTTGGAGAAAGAAAATCCTAAAGAAGTACACATTGCATCATTACTAGTTAAGCCGGGAAATCTGAAAGTCAATTTAAACATTCCATACCGCTGTTTTGACATTGACAACGACTTCATTGTCGGATACGGGTTAGACTACGACCATGAAGGACGCAACCTACGCCACATCTACAAAGTAATAGAATAAAGACTAAAAGCCAAACCTATAAAAGGGGAACGGGAGATTTCAATACGAAACCTCCCGTTTTTCTTTTTCTCTCCATAAACAAAAACATCCTCGCATCACTGCGAGAATGTTCTTGTGACTCCGACAGGATTCAAACCTGTAACCTTCTGATCCGTAGTCAGATGCTCTATTCAGTTGAGCTACGGAGCCAAACTTGTCAAACAAATATTTATGAAGTATTTATCGTGACTCCGACAGGATTCAAACCTGTAACCTTCTGATCCGTAGTCAGATGCTCTATTCAGTTGAGCTACGGAGCCATTGTTCTTCGTTTAACGGGTGCAAAGGTACTGCTTTTTGCATTACCAACCAAACATTTCCATTGTTTTTTTCTAAAAAAATAAAGTGCCGGACGCATTCAAGTTTCCGGCACTTTTTATAATTACTTCTGAATCAATCAAATCAGTTCTATACTTCGTTTTACGAAATTATTCAGGGCTTCGCCTTTCAACATTCCGTTTTGTAAAAGAGCGAGGTCTATCAATTGGTGTACGACCTTATTTTGCGCGGCATATCCGGCAATAAGAGCCTCTTTCTTGCTGCGTTCGTCTGCTATTTTCTTCTCGACATCAGCCAAGTCGTTCTTTTCATCTTCAGTTATCTCCTCTGCTTTTTTATCTTTCTGAACTTGTTCAAGAGCTGCCCGGCGTGCACTTAATCCACGAATTTCGGCTTCAATGGGAGATAAAGATGCTTCACACTCTTTTTCTGCATCCGCCAACACGCCTTTTATCAGCTTATGGTCTACATTGAGCACCAAATTGAACATATCCGGCATTTCACCATAGAATGCCATGCCCGGTTGCAGATTTGCCATCTCCTTCATGCGGCGCATGTATTCGGCTTGGGTTATCATGATGGGGCCTGCAGCTTCGCCCAACGTGTGAGTCTCTACATTGAACTCTACTTTATTGAGCTGTGGCAACTGACTGCGGAATACAGAAGAGAGCATTTCGCCTTTTCCGGCTTCCAAATTGGTTTCGGAAGCATCCTCCTTGGCTATAAGGCGATCAATGACATCGCTATCTACGCGGGTAAAGCGTGCTTTCTCCAATTTACGTTCCAATAGGCCCACCAAAGCCGAGTCCAACTGTCCATCCATCAACAACACGTTGTATCCCTTGGCTGTAGCGGCCTCGATGTAGATATATTGCTCTTCCTTATTATTGGCATAGAGGTAAATAAGGTTGCCTTCCTTGTCGGTTTGGTTCTCTTTGATAAGGGTTTGATACTCTTCATAGGTGTAATATTTATCATCGGTATCCTTGAAAAGAGTAAATTTACCGGCCTTATCATAAAAGTCTTCCTGTGTAAGCAATCCGTAGTGGATGAAAAGTTTCAAATCATCCCATTTCTGCTCAAACTCTTTGCGGTCATTTTTAAAGATGGCCGACAAGCGGTCTGATACTTTCTTTGTGATGTAGGTAGAAATTTTCTTCACGTTAGAATCGCTCTGCAAATAAGAGCGTGATACATTCAACGGTATATCCGGAGAGTCAATCACACCGTGCAACAGGGTCAGGAAGTCAGGAACAATACCCTCTACAGAATCTGTTACGTACACCTGGTTGCAATAGAGTTGTATTTTATTCTTCTGCAAGTCGAGGTTGCTCTTGATGCGGGGGAAATAGAGTACACCGGTCAGGTTGAACGGATAATCTACGTTCAGATGAATCCAGAAGAGCGGTTCGTCAGACATTGGGTAGAGATCGCGATAGAACTTCTTGTAGTCTTCGTCCGTCAAATCCTGCGGCTTTTTCATCCACAAAGGTGCAGTGTCGTTAATTACGTTATCTTCGTCCGTATCTACCTGTTTTCCCTCTTTCCATTCTTTTTTCTTTCCGAAAGCTACGGCTACCGGCAAGAAGCGGCAATATTTGCTCAAAAGGGTAGAAAGACGGCTCTCTTCAAGAAATTCCTTGCAATCGTCATCGACATGAAGCACGATGTCGGTTCCCCGATCGGTACGGTCGGTCTCTTCGAGCGTATATTCGGGACTGCCGTCACAGCTCCATTTTACGGCCTGTGCCTCTTCTTTGTAAGAGCGGGTGATAATGTCCACTTTCTTGGCCACCATGAAAGCCGAATAGAATCCCAATCCGAAATGGCCGATAATGGCGTTAGCATCCTCTTTATATTTATCCAAGAAATCGTTTGCTCCGGAAAATGCAATCTGATTGATGTATTTGTCTATCTCTTCGGCTGTCATACCGATGCCTCGGTCGCTGATGGTGATGGTTCCGGCCTCTTTATCCAAGGCTACCCGAACCGTGATGTCGCCCATTTCGCCTTTGAAATCGCCTTTTGAGGCCAAAGTCTTCAGTTTTTGAGTGGCGTCAACGGCGTTAGAAACCAATTCGCGGAGGAAAATCTCGTGGTCGCTATACAAAAACTTTTTGATGACGGGGAAAATGTTTTCGGTTGTTACCCCAATATTACCTTTTTGCATAATCTTATTATGTTTTTAGTTTGTTAAAAATCAACTTATCGGAAATGAAAGAACAAAAAAAATGCCAGACTTGTTCGTCTGACATTTTGGCAGAATATTTTTTGAGCATTGTTCTCCGGTTTCGGAACCGAACTTTACTCAGCCACGCAGAGTTCTTCCTTTTCGGGATGGCGATCTATGGTGATGATGGTTCCTTCGGGAATGCTGCCATCTACGAGCAGTTCGGAGAGTAGGTCTTCGACATAGTTTTGAACGGCACGCTTCAAGGGACGCGCTCCGAACTGCACATCGTAGCCCTTATCGGCCAAGAGGTCGCAAGCGGAATCGGTGAGAACCAATTGGTATCCAATGGTTTCCACTCGTTTATAGAGTCCTTTGAGTTCAAGGTCTACGATGCGGCGGATGGCCGGACGATCCAGCTGGTCGAACGTGATGATTTCGTCTACACGGTTAAGGAATTCAGGCGAGAAATGTTTATTCAGCGCCTTTTGAATCACTCCGCGCGACACCTCTTTGTCGTCTTTTGCCTGTGCTGTGAATCCTACGCCTTTTCCAAAATCCTTGAGCTGACGGGTTCCTACGTTCGAGGTCATGACAATGATGGTATTTTTTAAGTCAACAGTGCGTCCGTAACTGTCTGTCAGACGGCCTTCGTCCATCACTTGGAGAAGCATGTTGAACACTTCGCTGTGAGCCTTCTCTATTTCATCAAACAAGACG
Source organism: Bacteroidaceae bacterium (assembly GCA_017472905.1). GTDB lineage: Bacteria > Bacteroidota > Bacteroidia > Bacteroidales > Bacteroidaceae > Phocaeicola_A. The sequence continues at coordinate 812 of JAFUNW010000063.1, read as the reverse complement.
ATGGAATAGGGTTTCCGGCGCACTTTTTCGGTAAGTTGTCCGCCCTCTTCATAAACTACATACCCCGGAGGTGCTCCCACAAGGCGCGAAACGGCATGCTTCTCCATGTATTCGCTCATGTCTACGCGAATAAGGGCATCGGGCGTGCCGAACATATATTGCGCCAACTCCTTTACCAAAAGGGTTTTACCCACTCCGGTAGGTCCTAGAAACATAAACGTACCGATGGGACGGTTGGGGTCCTTGAGTCCGACCCGGCTGCGCAAAATTGCTTTCGTAAGTTTCTCTACGGCAGCATCCTGTGCGATGACGCGGGCCATGAGTTCCTCTTTCATTCCTTTGAGTTTCAGCCCCTCAGCCTGTGCCATGCGTTGCACAGGTACGCCGGACATCATGGATACCACTTGGGCTATGTTTTCTTCGTCTACTACTTGTGGTTCGTTCTTTTGGCGAGCTTCGAAGTCACGCTTCATCTGCTCCAACACCTCTTCCATGCGGCGCACTTTATCGCGAAATCCGGCAGCCAACTCGTAGTTTTGCTGCTTTACAGCTTCGTTTTTCTGCGCCTTAAGCTGCTCGATGAGTTTCTCCTGCTCTTCCAATTCTTTCGGAACGCTGACATTCGAAAGATGGATGCGCGAACCGGCTTCGTCCATCACATCGATGGCTTTGTCGGGGAAGCTGCGGTCGGTGAGGTAGCGTTCTGCCATATTGACACACGCTTGCAGTGCTTCGGGAGTGTAGCGCACGTTGTGGTGCTCTTCGTATTTTTCTTTGATGTTGTTCAATATCTGCAAAGTCTCTTCAGGCGT
>JAFUNW010000062.1 GCA_017472905.1 Bacteroidaceae bacterium | reverse complement strand
TCATATCCTTTAGGAATAAGCACTTGAAAAGAAAGTATCTGGGCTACCCCTACAACAAAAAGCATCGGCACAACAATTCTAGACAAGGTTACTGCTTGTTCGTATTTTGCTCCCGCCAATAGCAAAATAATCTCCGGTGAAAGTATAATAAGAATTATCACCATCGGTAATGCTATAGTATAAAGAAGTTCAAACGACTTATTAATGAGCCGATTGAAAGAGTCGTCATCTCCTTTACTCAACAAAGCACTCATTCTGGGAAGCATCACACTTGTAAAAGCCGAATAAAATCCCAAAATAATTGTATATAGTTTAATTGCTGTAGTATATAAACCGACTTGTGCATCATCCCACAAGAAGCCTAAATAAGCAACATTAAAAGTAGTGTACATAGAGGTGAGAATGGCATATCCACCAAGTGAAAAAGAGCCACTTACATAACGAGTTATTGAGATCCTTTTCCAAGCAAACCTAACAAATTTTCGAGCATAACAGAAATTGATTATCGCATTTACTACAGTAACCAATACCGTCAACAAATAATAGACAGCATAATGTTCATCTGAACGAACTAGGGCAAACACTAACAAAACATAGAGCGTCTTGACAACCACATTGCGTATCGTTATATATTTAAAATTCTCAGTACCACGGAAAAACCACTCGATGCAAAAAGTATTGAACAATATCTGAAATACTCCCAATATGTATAGCTCCTTATGAGCATAAAACTTATCTATAAGAAAAATCAGTGGAATATATAACACAATCGACACCAATGTATATAATAGATTTAGAAAGAACATAGAAGAATAACATTTTTCTAAATCTGCTTTATTGGTTTGCTTGGCCACTTCTCTTATGCCAATAGTGGTTATTCCCATCATGGCAATAAACAAAAAGAACTGCACTACATTCTGTACAAAACTAATCGTACCAAATTTTTCTACTCCCAACACACGAGCACAATAAGGGAATAATATCAAATTAACAACATAATTTGGTACGATTAAGAATGAGTTATATATGAAATTTTTTTTGATCCCCATATCTCTTATTCACCTACAACCGTGAGATATCTTATCGAAGTAGACAATGCTTTTGTAGAACAGTCCACATTTTTAATAGGATTTTGCGAATATCTTTTCTCTATGTATGGCACATCAAAGATGAAATAATTACCACTCGTCATATTCGATGGCTTTACACTTTTAAACATTACCATACAGTTAGAATTATATCCTGCCCTAAAAATACAATCTCGAACAGTGATCCCTATTTTTCCATCTCTGATTACAACAGGAGTTATTCCATCATTAAACGTAGACTTATCAAAAGAGACCAATGCACCTTCTACAATAACATCTGCTACACAATATGGAGTTTGTTCATTCAAAGTAGCAGTTGCCTTAATTTTTGCATGTTTCGGATGATTCCGTTCAAAATAACAGTTCAAAAAGGTTGTAAGACCATATCCTTGCCCATTCAACTTCACAGCACAAATATCACTATCTCCATTCCAAGTTGTATTTTCATCCATACTTACTCCCTCAAAACCACATGAGTTAAACAGATTTTGCTCGCATGAATAAACATTCTGTATCCAAAGGCCACACAATAGATTAAATCCAAAATGGCAATTATCCCAATTATTCAAATTGCACCAATAAGAAAATTTACCACCTTTATCATGAGTTAAACGAAATCCATAGCGACACCCACTAAATACACAATTCTGCATTTTATTCAGAGTATAACCTTTGTATCCCTCTGCAAAATACTGATAAAAGCCGTTGTTGCAGTAATAGACCCGAACTCCATCAAAACAACATCTTGCCATAGAAGCATTTTCTATATGAATGCCATCTCCATTATAGCGATGCTTCCAACGCTTATAAAGAACAACTCCCTTAAGATTTACGCCTGCGACTTTTACACCGGTAGGAAATTGTAATATATCATCCGAGCAATTGCTATAAATATAGGCAGCCGGACTATCTTCATGGGAATAAGCAACCTCAAAACATCCAAAAGCCAAGCCACTGCTACGCATACGGATAGATGATGTTATTTCATATTTCGCTCCTGCTAACAAGCTCACAGCATAAATAGATGTATTATTTATGGCTGCATTAATAGCCGAAGTACAATCTGTTTTATTATCTCCTACTGCGCCATACCATTCTACCGGCAAGTTATCATTATTCCAAAGTCCATTAAGTGTCACATCGGTAGAAAATATTTTTGTTATGGGAGCTTCGAGGGTAGCACCTTGTGCATTCAATGTACCATTGGAAATACTCCCTCCCACAAAAGCCAACACACATCCACGTGGTACAATCAATTCCTTTGCTCCCAAATCATAGTCATGTTCTATACAATAATAGATATTCTCTTGCGTAGCAGAAATTAACAATACATCAAGAAGATATTTACCATTGATTTTTTTTTGAGGAACCAAGTGAGTTACTTTTTTTTCTAAAGAGTATGAATCAACAGACTTTTCTACTGCGAAAGACGATGTAGTTAGACCTACGAAAAATAGAAACAGAAAATAAAAAAGTATAGGCATAGAGAATCTATAATTATTAGAACGATTATAACAATATATGGGCAGTGGCATAGATCCACTGCCCATATATAACAAATCAATTCCTAATTTCTACCAAACAAGCTTCGCCATGAGCAAAGTTTAATGTAAGTTTTCCATCCACAACATCTTGTGTTACGGTAGTGGTAACATCGGTAGTATAAGTCAAGTCCACCTGCTTCACTGTTTCATCTAAATAGATGGTAGTAGTAGGCGTAGCAGCCATCTTCAATGCAATCTGCTGGTTGGTAACAAACAACTTATACGAGCCATCGTTTACCTGACGGAAGCAGCCGATAATGGCGTTCTCTCCTTCTGCCTTCAGAACAGGACCATAAGAGGTACGAGGAGCATACGAGTCAATGATTTCAGAAGATGCCTGAATCACACCATCGGCATGGCAAGGAAGAAGTTTCTTACCGATTGGTTCAATGGCAGCATTGGCATTCTTGGCATAATCGTAATATTGAGTCGGATTACCTTCACGGTCTACCATCATATTACCGAAACCTACCGGAGTCCAATAGCAGAAATAGCTATATCCCTTGGAGCCGTAGGCAATAGCCGTCCAAATGTTCCATCTGAACTCTTCTTCGAGCAAAGGAGTAGTATAATCATCGCCACCGATACCAATCATCATAAACGGCAAACGCTTAACCAAAGTCTTGGCACGAACAAGGTCGAGGTTATAGAAATAGTCCATTCGGATGGCATGACTTGACTTGATGGGATAGAAGTCGAACGAAACTGATATTACGTTCTTGGTTGCCAACCATTTATCAACATACTCTTCATACGAAGATGCTCTCAACTGATTGGTTGGATTAGCATAGCAAGGATAGAGGTTAACATAGAAAATCTTACCCGGATAATCCTTACCATATTGATCTGCATATATCGAAATGTAATCAAACATTTCCGCATTGGGTTCATCGTATGCATACTGACCTAAGTAAGCATCGCTGTTGGCATAATCTGCAATACCGGGAAAAGAAGCTTCCCAACCTCCGGTAGCACCCATGTATTTCATGCCCAACTGTTCGCAGAATCCAAGTATGGTTTTGTTAGCTTCAACACTGGTATCCACCTCACCTACATTCAGCATAACATTGATGCCGCTCTCTTTCATAGTAGTGTATGTCTCCAAGTTGCAATGGGTAGCAGGAGGAGCCCACCAAGAGAGAATGGGGAACTTACCGTCGAGGTCGTACACATCGTAGTTTGTTCCGTCGGCTTCGGAAGCGGCGGCACTTACCAAGTCTTCAGCACCTGTATATTCGGTTCCCTCGGGAGCCACACAAATGGAGATGTTGTCCACACAGATTCGAGAAGTAATGTTACTGCCATCGGCTTTACGGATTCTTACCTTATATCCCTTTGCCAACTTTACTTGAGTAGTTACCTTTTCCCATTTGGGATGATACTCGTAGTTTTTGGTATCAGTAAAGGTACGCGATTCTTCCAATACAATCATCTTGCCACTAACGGATCTGTAATCACCATCAGCAGTAGGAATCAAATAATCTACTTTCAGACGAATGCCTAATTTACCATAATCTGCATTTGTACCAACCGGACAAGCATCAAAACTTACTGTACAGATTTGTTCTTCATCGGTCAGATTTTCAGTCAATTCAGGAGTAACGATACCAATGGCATAATCGGAAGAAGAGTTACCGATACGAACGTAACCATACATCGGAGCAACTGAAGCAGATTCGTTCAACGACCAACCTTTCAAAGAAGGACCGGCATTGTCGGTCATCTGAAGATTTTCGTCTACCATGCCATAAGACTTCATATTGGCTACTTTTGAAAAAGCATGGAAAGTATATTTACCGTCCCAAGGATATTTGTAGTTTCCTACTACATCATCGTAATCGGAAGCAGATGCCATAACCTCGAACAAAGGATTACAACCAATGGCATGGTTCATAACATCACCCTGAAGAGCGAAGTCGTCAAAGCCTTGGTAAATAACTTCGTTAGGCTCTGCCACATGAGCCGGTTCTGTCTTTACTGCAAACAACTGAGAGAAAGGAGAGCCACCGGTCTTTGAACAAAGTGAATTGGTTTCTTTCACTCCAGAAGTATAATTCAGACCTATTTCACCTACCGTAATCGGGTCGGTAGTACGTACCCGGAAATAATATTCGGTATTCGGCTTCAAGAAACCGAAAGAAGCACGTGTGGGAATTGCCAGATTGGAATTATTCTCCTTTCCTACCCATGAGCTTCCACCCAAAGCACCTTCACCGGCATACTGTCCATTGAAAGTATAGAGTGAATAAAGCGGAGTAGACGCGGTATCCGGCTGTTCGAAGAGTTCAACATAGAACAATCTGTTTTTGGTCGTTTTGCCTCCACCAGACACATCATCCCAAGCCACACTGATTGTAGTAGGGCCTACTGCCGTTGTGTTCTGGGTTATATTGGCCGTATTGAATGACAGCACCTCCGACTTTGTGCTTTCTACCGGACGATTGTACTTATCTACAAGAGCCACCTGCACGGTATGTGGGGTATTGATTCCCCATTGACCATCACCTACTCTACAAAAAGTAGTATCAGAGTTAGCCAAAATAATCGGGTCGGCAGCTCCGTCCACATAAACAGCATAGCCCGATACGCGTTCATCGTCAACGGAATTCCAAGAAATTTTTGCATTGGAAAAGAAAGGAGTGGCAGCTGCTGTCACTTGATAGGTCTCAAAATCGAATATCTCATCTTGATAGATACTTACCTTTTGTACTTCAAAGCCGGCGGCATTCACCAAAGAGAGATCCACACTTCTATCTATACCGGTAGTATTTTCTTCTACATTAAATACCAACGTATCTACACGTAAACTTTTGGTATCGGGAGCAAGACTAATCCAAGTCGTATCCGCCGGTATCTGAATTTCGTAAGCAGTATTAGTGGTGACATAAAGCTTCACTTGACCACCTTCACCTTGAACTGAGGCAGCTCCAAACTCTGCAGATAGTTTACCTTCTTCGAAAACTAAAGCTTTAATATCTGTGGAGCCACGGCCATTGGAAGCATAAACATGAATTTTACCGGTAAGCTGTTCACTTACCTTTCCAATGATATTTCCAGACTTATTGTCTGTGGCTACGGCCTCTGCCACCCAATTGGTTGGAGCACCAAGAACACCTACCTCTGTAGTATCGTTTTCGAGGACACCGGTCAATGAATAAGGAATATCCAGTTCTTGTGTAGCAACTACGCCCAAGCCCATTGAAACATCAAAATGCAGTGCGAACTTCTTTGACTTTTCTACTTTGTACTCAACACCGTCAATAACAAACAATACATAATCTTCCTGCTCTACAACTTTTATGACAGCCGCACCGTCACCGGTCTTTTCAATTTCACTCCAGTTCTCACCGTCATACGAAAGTTGAAACTTACCATTCAATACTCGGAACATGGGTTTGGCGGCATGAACTGGAATCATGTTACCTTCAGAATCTTTAAGAATCTCACCATTGATGGTCCAATAATACTCATCTTCAACCGTAGTTACTCCTACTTGTGGAGTATCCCCCTTATCCCCATCTTTAATCGTAGCAGAAGTACCATTGGTAAAATTAATGGTATAGCCACCACCTACATTTTCTGTTACTGATGAAACATACACCTTACCATTCAAGGCTTCTATTATTGCCTGAATGTTGGGAACTGTGGTTTCATTCAGTTCTTTTACAGCTAACTCGACTTCGGTTAGACGTTCATCAAATTCACCCATCTGCTGCCATATCTTATCATCGTCATAACAGCCAATGAAGCTAAACAAGGCACAGATTAAACATAAAAACTTACTTTGCATATAAAAAAAATTAAAATGATAAATGTTCATTTTTTATGTAAGCGTCCACTTCTCCCCAAAATCTTCCAAACAGATTGAAAATCTATCATTTGGCATATTCAAGAAAAAAGTAAGACTGTTGATTTTAACATTTCGGTTTCCTAAAATCAGGGCTTTTCATCTTTATTTGATTCAATAT
>JAFUNW010000061.1 GCA_017472905.1 Bacteroidaceae bacterium | reverse complement strand
CCAATGCCCAACAGCACCCCAGAGTGCCAATACAGCGAGTACGGGCTTGGACAGCGGAAACAAAATCTGAAAAACAAATCTCAAAGGATGACACCCATCCACCATCGCAGCTTCTTCCAGAAAATTGCGATCCAAATCCAATTCCGGATGAGCATCGGCTATAGCCAAAGCCTTGGCTGCAACAGCACGACTATGTGTCAACAAAATGTGTCTCAGCTCACTTCCACTGGGATAATATTTGTCTATGATAGAAAGAATTTTGTCCATATCTCTTATTTTATAACGGTTCCTATATCACTCCAACGCTTTCCCTCCATGTCCAGCAATTGTATCCGATAGCATCCTTGAGGCAATTTACGCATTCGTAATCTGCGTGCAAAATTCAAAACAGCAACTTTCCGACCCGATAAATCGGTCAAACGCAATTTGCTTCCGGTAAACTCTGACGGGATTGTTACAACCTCTTCTATCAAATCCAACCGCTTAGGAAAAAATTCTTTTCCAACAGTCGAAGAAATATGCGATACGATTGTCAGCCGCTTCCCATCCCAAACATACTGTTTAGATGGAGAGTTAACTTGTTGCTGTTCTTCCGGTCTATTCATTTCCACTGGCAAACTCTCGTTGCCACAACGATCCATAGCTGTTACAGCATAGTAATACAGCGTATCGCTTGGGGAGGAAAAAGAATCTACATAGATTGTATCCCTCAAACGGGCGGACAATAGATTTTCAGGAGAATCAATGTTTACCGGATAACTCTTTGATTTATATACATTATAATAAACACCACCGGGACTTTCATCTGAAATTCCGGACCATGAAAGTCTGACACAATGATGATCCATAATCATATTCTCTTTTTGAGGAGAAGCAGGAGCAAGGCTGTCAATCCAGGTCATCGGAGGCAACAATGCACGAGTGGGATAATAAGCCTCTTTCATCCGATCCAACAACCCTTGATTATTCTCTGTCAAGAAACGAGCACGATAACAAGCCTCTCCATCAGCCCCATTCAAACGAATAAAGTTCAATTGACGCTCTACTTCATCCAAAGTCCAGTCCCCTTCCGAAGGATGAAGGAAATAGATGCCTAAACCGGGAACGACCCAACGTCCTGAAGCATTCTCTACCCAATCCAGCACAAAAGGATAAAAATGCAAATCGCGATAATACAACATCGGGAATATCATATCCTGTATGCCTTCACGCATCCATGACTGAGCTTCTTGAAAAACTGTATGATATGCATTCCAACCATACGAAGGATAACGTTGAGTATCCCGATATTTGCCCAATGGAGCACTGCTCACTTTCACCCAAGGTTTCAACGACTTGACCTCTTTATATAGCGTTCGAACAATCTCCGTTATATTGTCACGCCTCCATTGCTGCAGCGTTTTTCCCTTTCCATATTTCCTAAATTCATTCCAATCAGGAAACCTTCGTGGACGATCCGGATAACGAATATAATCCAGATGTACCCCGTCTACATCGTAACGATTCAGTAGATCACGCACCAAACGAGAAAGATATTGCGAAGTTTCCGGATGTCCGGGATTCAAATACCAATTACCATTGAATCGTTTGCAGATACGAGGATTACGCTTTACGATGGATGACTTACCCAACTCCTTTTGCACCTTATCACTTCCCAATGGGATCGTTACCATCCAGGCATGAAGTTCCATGCCTCGTTTGTGACACTCCTCTATAGCAAAAGCCAACGGATCATATCCGGGCGATTTACCTCCCTCACCCGTAAGTGATTCACACCAGGTTTCTATTGATGAAGGATAAAACAGATTGCCACGCACGCGTGTTTGAAACAAAACGACATTTACATTCGCCGCTTGCAAACAATCCAAAATCTCCACCAATTCCTGCTTCTGACGTGATATTTGCGAAGGCGAAGTTGCCAATGTTTTCGGCCAGTCTAATCCTTTAATCGTTGCTAACCATACAGCGCGTATTTCATGTTTACGCGGAGCAATCAACGGAGAATAGGGCGCTACCGTCTCAGCAAAAGCAACTGAAACAGCTGAAACACAAAGCAATAAGCATAAAAGGTATTTGATATGCCGTACACAAGGATATAACATGCTACTAATCTTTGTTTATTTAACGGCTACAAAGTTACACTTTTCTACCTAATTAATCTAAAATAAATGGCAGTTAATAGTCGGCATTCTCTTTTAAATCGTTACTTTTGCACTACTTTTAACATACAGTTCTTACAAAAACAATTCTACAATGGTTACATTCACATTAGCATTGGCATTACTCATTGGCGGTTATTTTATTTATGGCCGTTATATTGAAAGAGTTTTTAGTCCTGATTCAAACCGGAAAACACCGGCAGTTGCCCACCCCGATGGTGTTGACTTCATTGTTTTACCGAATTGGAAAATTTTTATGATTCAATTTCTAAACATAGCCGGTTTAGGTCCGATTTTCGGAGCAATCATGGGAGCACAATTCGGCACAGCTTCTTATTTATGGATTGTACTTGGAACTATTTTTGCCGGAGCTGTACACGATTATTTTTCCGGAATGCTCTCTATCCGAAAAGATGGAGAAAGTTTGCCGGAGATAGTCGGACGTTATCTGGGAGGAACCACCAAACAAATTTTTGGAGTCTTCACCATCATCCTCATGGTATTGGTCGGTGCTGTTTTTGTATCCGGACCGGCCGAGTTGTTGGCAGGCATGACTCCCATGAGTATGGACATGCTCTTTTGGATTATCGTCATCTTCATCTATTATATGTTGGCTACATTGTTGCCTATTGACAAGATTATCGGTCGCATCTATCCAATCTTTGCCATTGCCTTATTGTTTATGGCCATTGGTATATTGGTCATGCTCTATGTCAAGAATCCCCCTCTGCCGGAAATGTGGAATGGTTTTGGAACCAAATACGAAAGCAGCCCGATATTTCCAATGATGTTTATCTCTATCGCCTGTGGAGCTATCAGCGGATTCCATGCGACTCAATCTCCTCTCATGGCGCGATGCATGAAAAATGAGAAGAACGGCCGTCCCATCTTTTACGGAGCGATGGTTGCAGAAGGAATTGTAGCTCTTATCTGGGCTGCTGCCGCCACCTATTTCTTTGGTGAGAATGGAATCAGTTATGTCAATGAACAAGGTCAAACAGTAGGATATTCCGGAGCAATGGTGGCCACTCAAATTTCCAAAGATTGGTTGGGCAGTTTGGGAAGTATTTTGGCTTTATTAGGAATCGTAGCTGCCCCCATTACCAGTGGAGATACAGCCCTCCGCTCGGCACGACTCATTGTTGCAGATTTTCTACACATTGAACAAAAAAGTATTTATAAACGTTTGATGATTTGCATTCCTATATTCCTTGCTACCATCGCAATTCTTATTTATAGCATGAGCGATGCCGAAGGATTCAAAATCATCTGGAGATATTTCGCATGGTGTAATCAAACCTTGGCCGTATTCACCCTTTGGGCTATCACCGTCTATCTGACATTGAAAAAGAAAAACTATTTCATCACACTTTTACCGGCACTCTTTATGACCTGCGTCTGCTCTACCTACATTTGCATGGCCAACGAGGGATTCGGTCTACCTGCTATTTGGGGATACTCTATCGGAGGTATCTGTACACTCATCGGATTATTACTCTTTATCCGTTGGAAAAAACAAGTTATTACAGCTTAAAACATTATCGCCTAATATAAAAACAAAAAGAGAGATAGACACAATGAAAAAGAGATTTAAAAAATCCATCGTCATGCCATTGGCTTTGTTCATTTATGCTACAGCTATGGCCATTTATTTCATCCCACGAAACCACTCTTTAAGTGATACGGAAAAATGGGCTACAGTGATTGCTTCATACCTTATTATCCTTGCGCTTTGGTGGGTTCTCAATAAAAAAGAGAAAATGATGCAAAAAAAAGAAGAAGACTTAATGAATAAAAAATAACAACCTAAAACATTATTAATATGAAAAAAATAATCACAACCCTCACGCTGATGGCCATTACACTGATGGCACATGCCCAATTCGAACAGAATAAATGGTATTTCAATGCATCCGTTACAGACATGAATTTTACTTATAGCGGTTCCGAAAAATTCCGCATGGGAATCCAAGCTACAGTCGGTACATTTCTTTTCGACAACATAGCCTTGGTACTAAACGGCGAAGGTATTTATCGTAAACAAGGTGAACGAAGTGCTGCATTCGGAGTAGGCGGCCGATACTACTTCAGCCAAAACGGTATATTCTTAGGAACCGGAATCAAGTTCAAACATTATGAATATCATCACAACGACAAATTCAAGACACGCGATAAGTTCAACGATGGACTATGGTCGTTTGAAGCCGGATATGCATTTTTCCTTAGTAGAACCGTAACCATAGAGCCTTCTGTTTACTACGATTTAAGTTTCAAAGACCAAGACTACAGCAAAGTCGGATTCAAACTTGGTTTCGGACTTTACTTCTAAGCAGTAAGACTTTATCAAAATACATCGACCTCACAGACACAATTTTTAATGTCTGTGAGGTCGTTTTTGTGATTTGTCATTAAATTTATTGGAATCTGAAAAAAGACAACCGACAGAAGTGTCCAAAAAAACGCAGGCGGCTTCGATGACCAATGAAGCCGCCTGCGATTTTTTATTGCTATCCGAACAGCAATATATCAATATACTATTTTACAATGACCAGTCTGTCTCCTTTATCCGTACTGACTACATAATATCCCCGAGGAAGAGAGGTCAAATCCATCACTTTATCTTTCGCCAAATCCTGTTGTTTCACCAATGCTCCATTCGCTGCATATAGCATTGCTTTTTGTGCATTACCTTCAAAATAGACGATGCCATCCTGATAACGAATAGCTTGAGTAGCTTCACTCTCCTCTATACTAGAAGGAATCTCAATGGTTTGAGCCTCACTATAAGTCGTTTCTCCTTTTTTTGTAACGACTTTCACACGAACGGTATAAGCCTGACTATCAATCCATTCATCCTCTTCTAGTTTAAAGATACTGGTAGACGTTGAATTATCAAATATTGAACGATCGGTCACTTCCAACATATCTTCCCATGTTGAATCTTCTTTTTGGCGTTGCACTATCAAACGTTCCGTCATGTCACCATTCGGATTCGTACATTTTACAGTTAACCGAGTTGTCATTGTTCCCCGATTGATGGCAAAAGTGGCACTGATATCTTTCAACGAGGGAGCCCACCAATGTGGAATGTATTGTACTTTAGCATTATAAGCGAAAGTAGAACGATAATTGCGATACTCTTCTCCGGCAGGGGTTACCCAACCATCATCAGCTATCATAGCCCGATAGTAACTATCCCAATTATATATTGAGTAACGTTCTATGAAACTGCAAGTATCCAACATCGTCACAATCTCCTTGATCGCTTTTCGATTCTTTTCCAATTTATCTCCATATCCTTCCGGCCAACTCTCAGTAGTCCAAGAAGCACCATTGTTCCATTCGGTAATCCAAATGGGACGTTTCGTCTTGTTATAAATATCTTTCAACCGATTGTACCATGCTTGGACATTGGCCGCTTCATTTGTTCCCCAATAACAATGTATCGCTACAAAGTCACAACGATAGGCCATGTCGTTGCAATGATTGATGTAGGTAGTCAGCCATCCGGCATCAGTCGGAGCGGGAGAACCGATACGCATTCCGGAAGTTTGAAAGTCGGGAGTAATGGTACAAGATTTCCATTCCGAAATAACTCCACCACAACTACACTGGTCGCTGGTATGCTGTTCCGAATGTTCCGGTTCGTTCAAGCTCAATACGTGCGTACAATCAGTCAACCCGTTAATCTGTTCCCACGAAGGCCAATAAAGGTGTTGTTTAATAGGTACATATTCCGTATCCAACGTACTGTTACGGTCTGCACTCCATGTATAGAACCATGTTGCACGCATCTTTTCACAATCGGTTGCAATGGATGAATTACCCTTGGTACTGCACCAACCCTTTTTGGATACATAATTCCATTTTTTAACGTTTACATACGAAATACGTTGACTCAATGCTTCAGGCAACACCGGAACTTCCAAATCGGCATGGTCAGCGACAAAGACACGACTATATCCGCTTCCATCGGCATTGGTAGCCAAACAAACCATATAACCGCGCTTCAATGTAAAACTTTGGAAAACATTGGCTGACTTACCCAATGAAGCACGACCGACACGATAAGATACAGCATCACCTGCATACAATTCACCACTATACCCGGTAAAAGGCTTATAAGAACTTCCATGTGGAATAACTGCAGCACCCTGTAAATAGATGGCAACTCGTACAGTAGAACCATTCGTAGCCTTCTTCCCTGAAACTTGTATGGATGACAATTGCTGACTTACAACTTCTGAAGGTACAATATTATCAAAGATTACCCATGCATCTTCGTGATTCAATGCAACCTGTGAACTTTGCAGCGGTTTGGTAGATGCAGTCAAGTGTATATCTATCGGTCTTTCCAATACCCATTGCTGATTAACGACTGCTGCAACCTTACGTTCTTCTTTCCCTTGTGCATTCAATGGTACTTCCATTGGTGATAAAGCCTGTTTGTTACTCAATAGTTCCACCCGATAAGCAGACAAGGATTGTATTCCAATAGCTGAAAATTCAGGTTGCTTACCTACTGTTGTCCAACTATCCAAATCGTAAAGTGAAGTCTGAGCGACCTCCACACTATCCACATAAAGAATCAAGGCATCTCCGCTTACCGCCAACTGATAATCGTGGCTCGCATTTGCCAAGACTGTAGCGGGTAAAGAGAATTGTTCTTTCCCAACTTCAACATAATCGGTCGCCAACGTAACAAGTGCTCCTTTGCCATTCAATCCCCGCAAAATCAACGATGGGTCATTTTCTGCATCAGCTTTACGAATCACACCGTTTAAAGCAACCGTGAAATTTTGTCCGACTTCGAAATCATAACCGGAAAACCAAACAACTGAATTGGATACCAGACAATTCTTTACAGCCTCTTCCAATTTAACAATCATCTCCTCTATTTCTACCACATTGGCCAATGTAGCTGTTTGACACAAGGTTTCCCCTTCCGCACAAAGACTTTCCAATGCAGTTTTCGTGTCTGCAGAATAAGCCGAATTTGACAATATTTCCGCTCCTTGTACCAACAGTTGCTCTAAAGGAGCTACATAAAGACGCAAACGAGCTTCATCCAATTCAAAACCGGCTTCTATAATTTGCCATGTACTGTATTCGCCCTCACTCTTATCATAAAATACACTGATGTGAGTTTCTGATTCTTTACCGGTATCACATCCCAATAATTTACCATTGTATTTACTTTGAATCGAACCGGCACTGCCTTCTTCCAACTTCCACAAATAAGCATCACTTATAGAGACTCCTTCAGTCAGATAGACACTCCACGTATTACTACTTAAGGTACTAACAGTCAAATAACGTCCGCTACTCTTTTGACGCAAACGATAATATCCATCCGTCCCGACAGCCTCTGCAACAAACACATAGCTATCTGATACACTATTTGTTCCGAGCACAGACAATCCCGGAGAAACGCCATCGGCTTTCTCCCCCAACAAACGCCCGTATGCCGTATGATACAAATGATATTCTCCGTTATTTACCACACGATTGGTTATATGACGCTCCGGAGAAAGAGCCTGCAAAGCATAGGATAAAGGACCGGCAGAAACAGTCGTTCCGTCTATCGCAAGATTCAACACATTATAATCTCCATCAGCCTCTTCCAAAGTTACACGGTCTAAATGACAAATACCCGTTGCCCCTTGGCAAATGAAAGCCAAATAACTTTCTTTTCCGGCTGTAACCGGCACAGTGAATTCATACTGATAGGTCGTAAGTGTCTGCTTAACTGAAGATGCTTTCCAAGTCGTATAAAAATAGTCCCATACTCCCTGTGCAGAACCAACTCCTACGGCATAGGTTTTTCCCAAATCATTCACATGCGACAAAGCTTGAAATGTCAATTTATAACGGCGACCGGCTTTAAGTGGATTTTTCAACTTCTGATACACATAACTGCCATTTGCAGCTGTAAATCCACCGCTACCATCCTGCCGAAACATCAATGCGCTGTTTCCTTCACGACCATTGGCATACTGTTCGTCTCCTTTATTGCAACGAACACCCATCGCCTGCTGTTCTTTCGCATCAGTTCCGGAAGGAATCCATTCAGAAGGCCAAAACTTATAACTGCTCTCTGTGGCTGACAATACAACCTCTTCCTCTTCAAACCCCGGATTGCTCACCAAGTTCGAAGGAGAATAAATTCCTGTAAAAGTTCCATCTGACTGTTGATGAATCTCTTTATATTGTGGTCCTCCTAAACGGGCTGCTTGTTGTACGCTTCCTGCCGGAAGAGCATTTCGGAAAAGATATGCTTCTCCATCCTGAACAACTACCCGATAAAGATGTTCACCGGATACTTCTGTTTCCGGAATGGAATATACAACAGATTCATTATCTGCCAAATCCACAATGCCTTGGTTGCTGAATTTCCAATGTACTCCCCGACCGGATACATTCGCAGCTTTCAAACTCACAGATTCGCTTTCGTTTGAAGACGGTTGTAAAGAGAACTCTATGGAAAAATCTCCTTCCGGAGCAAAACCGATTGGAGTTGAAACGACTGCCCCATCTGTCGTTAGAAGTACATCCAATTTCTCTCGATAGGGTATCGATGCATGCTGAGCGCAAAGAGGTAACACCAGACTCAAGGCCACCCAAATTGTCAAAAGTTTCAAGTTTCTCATATCTTAAAATTATTGTTTGTACAAAGGTACAATAAAAATATGGGAAAAAAAACTTTATAATATGGAATATATAAGAAATGTCCTATTTACCCTTATATATCAGAAAGATACAAGGTTTTTTAGTCAAATCCGGTACATGATTGCGCCATTCCTTCACACTCATTGTACGAATATAGGCATCCTGGCAAGTCAAATTGGCTGCAATACAAAGACGAGTCTGTGGGCGACACACTTGAAGTATTTCATCCACTAATTTACGATTACGGTACGGCGTTTCAATAAATAATTGAGTTTGATTCTCTGCATACGAACGTTGTTCCAACAAACGTATCATCTTCGCCCGCTCTGTCGCTTCAATGGGTAAATAGCCATGAAAAGCAAAACTCTGTCCATTGAATCCGGAGGCCATCACCGATAACAAAATCGAAGAAGGCCCAACTAATGGAACTACTTTCAAACCTCTTCGCTGCGCTATGGCTACTACATCAGCTCCCGGATCTGCAATAGCCGGACAACCGGCTTCCGAAATGATTCCGACAGGACTTCCCTCCATCAATGGACGCAGATATCCGGACAAAGCATCCGAAGAAGTATGTTTATTCAATGGATAAAAAGTCAACGAATCAATATCAATGGTAGGCTCCACCTTTTTCAAAAAACGCCGAGCGGTACGCACTTCTTCTACTATGAAGTGTTTTATCTGCACTATAATCTCTCGATTATACGGTGGCAAAACAGAATCAATAGGAGTATCACCCAAAGTAACCGGAATCAAATACAATGCCGTATCCATTATTTTATAGATTTAAAGGTTATTATCAATATGGGATATTGGCTTTCTTCAACATCTCCCTATAATCTATGTCATTCATTAATTTACTTAATGTAACATCCGGATTCTTTTTCATATACTCATCAATCAAATGAACCCCTAACCATACACCCACTTCAGCGGGAGAATCTTCACCCAAAGATAACGTATATTCTGCCGGATGCAAAAATGCGCGTTGCCAACGAGGATCTGTAGAATAGAGCAAACCCGAAGATATCAGATAGTTCCACACAGAGTCCGCATGTTCCCTACACCATCTCCCCTCTTCTTCCGTATATCCCATCTCTTTTTCAAAACTATCATATTCAAGAATACGGGTCACAGCCCAATGAATCTTTCCCCGATGCATGATATGATCCAATAATGTACGATGCCATTCCCAAGGAAATGTAAATTCACTCATTAAATAGAATTTGAAACAATCCGGCAATATCCGTTCGGGTGACATGCTTTTACACTGATAATCATAATAAAAACATTGATATAGGGGATAATCTGCTCCCATATACTTATCAATACTGAAACCTAAAATACTGTCACCAACGACTACAGACTGATTCAATGCAGATATTTGTGCATAAACAACCGGAACCGTAACATGAGGCAATGCTTTCTTCATTCGCTGAAAGCCACGAGTGAAGCCTTGTTCTAATTTACTCATATCTGCAAATTTAGACAATGCTTCAGCCGATAACTTCCGCAAAATCGTATCGGAATAATACTCACGTAAACGCAAATTGATATTTTCATCATTCGTAGCTCCCAACATCAACACATCCTCTATCAACAATTTTGTTTCCAAAGGATAATCGGAATTCATTTTCTGTAGAGCTGAGAAACTGTTTAGTGAAATGTATTCATCCATCAACTTGTCGAAACGGTTAATCTTCACATCAATCATAACTTCATCATCCTTACCGACTCCATCCATAGACCAATGGCATGAAGCAATGGTAAAGCTGATAAACGCTAATATAAATAATGTGTAGAGTAACTTTCTCATCTATATTCAATCTTTCATTCCGACTTTTTACAAATGGATTATCCGTATATTATTTTTCCATTCTCATCCATATATTCATCCAATCCTTTCTCGTATGTCGCCATTGCACGCAAACTCATGCCGACACTGGAGAATCCACCATCGTGATAAAGATTCTGCATCGTAACCTTACGAGTCAAATCCGAGAACATCACAATGCAATAATCAGCACACTCGTCTGCCGATGCATTTCCCAACGGTGACATTCGATTGGCAAAATCAAACAATTTATCCATACCTTTAACTCCAGAACCTGCTGTTGTCATGGTAGGAGACTGAGAAATGGTATTCACACGAACATGACTTTCGCGACCATAAATGTATCCAAAGCTACGAGCAATGGATTCCAATAGTGCCTTGGCATCAGCCATATCGTTGTAACCATAGAATGTACGTTGAGCTGCCACATAACTCAATGCCAAAATAGAACCATATTCAGAAATGGCTTCCAACTTTTTGGCTGCTTGAATCATTTTATGAAACGAGACTGCTGATACATCCAACGTCTTGGATAACATATCATAATCAAGGTTATCGTAAGTGCGTCTTTTACGAACATTGGGAGACATACCGATAGAATGAAGTACAAAATCAATCTTACCTCCCAATATCTCCATTGAACGGACAAATACGTTCTCCAGATCTTCTACGCTGGTTGCATCGGCTGCTATGACCTCACATTGCAATTTGTCTGACAAAGCTTTCACTTCACCCATACGAACAGCAACAGGTGTGTTAGACAATGTAATAACAGCACCTTCTTCAACAGCACGTTCTGCAACCTTCCAAGCAATAGATTGTTCATTAAGTGCTCCAAAAACAATACCTCTTTTACCTTTCAACAAATTATAACTCATATTCTATAATTTTTAATTTTCGGGGCAAAGATACACACATTACTTTATAAATCGAAACTTTTTTTCACATTTCTGCACAAAAGGTGGCATTTATACTTTTTTTCATTACTTTTTGAGCAGAAAAAGAGGCAAATAAAGAAGAAAAAGAGGTTTTATTTGCTAGTTACTATCTTTTAGATTAAATTTGCACAATCAAATATTATTCAATTTACGCAAGTGAATTCAAGGAAATCAAAAAGAATTTGAACTTGCGAAGCTTTTAAAAATAATTCCTATGAAGAGTCTTAAAGTATTAACAACTTCCATGCTATTATGTTGTGCCACATTGCAAGCACAAGAAAAAGAGATAACAATCACCGTAAGCAACCAATGGGAACAAGCCAAAAAAAATGAACCAATTGTGCTTGACATCCATAAATTGAAGCCGAAATTTTCTGTTAAATCAGCCATTATTACGGATGGAAACAATGAAATTCCCTCTCAACTAGATGACCTTAACGGAGATTTAATTAATGATGAATTAGCTTTTATTTTGGATATGCCGGCCCAAAGCACAAAAAAAATCAAAATCAAACTATCAGCTGAAAAAAGTCAAAAGAATTATCCGGCACAAGTATATGCCGAAATGTTAATGAGCGATAAAAAGAAAAAATATCCGCACATACAATCACTCACTGTACCCGGAGAAAGTGATGTATACAATTCACTGCATCATCATGGTCCGGCATTTGAATCTGAGTTGGTGGCATATCGTATCTATTTCGACAAACGACAAACAGTGGATATCTATGGTAAACGCCGCAAAGGATTTGAATTAAAAGATACCCGCTTTTATCCCACACAAGAACAATTGGCCGATGGATACGGTGATGATGTCTTGTGGGTTGGAAGTACCTGTGGAGCCGGTACGCTCAAAGGTTGGGAAAATAATAAACCATCACACATCATTCCAACTTGGCGAACAGAATGCATTCGTTCTTATGGGCCTATCCGCACGGTTGTAGATGTCATCGATGCCGGATGGAAATATCAAGGAAATGAACTAACTATGACAACAAGATACATTCTCTATGGAGGACACCGCGATGTACAAGTCAACGTATTCTTTGAAGAACCTCTAAAAAAGGAAACATTCTGTATCGGAGTTATAAACGTGAAAGACTCGGAACATTTTACAGATCACAAGGGTCTCATCGGGTGTTGGGGAAGTGACTGGCCTGCCGGAGCCAAAGATACGCTCAACCGCGTTCGGGAAACTGTCGGTTTGGCTGCGTGTATCCCATCACAATATGTTCAAGAAGAAAAACTTGATGCTGAAAATCTCCTGTATGTTGTTGGAGCTCCAAATAAAAAACAGTTGACGTACCACATCTCATTCGCATCGTTAAAAGAAGAATTCGGATATAAAAGCAAAGAGGAATGGTTTCGCTATATGCAACAATGGAAAAAGGAGTTAGAACATCCTTGTTCGATTAAAATCTCCAAAAGAAAATGAAAAAGCTAGCCATTTTTGATTTAGACGGAACACTGCTCAATACAATCGCTGACTTAGCACAAAGCACAAACCAAGCTTTGAGCCTTTGTGGTTACCCGACTCATCCTATAGAGGCTTACCGATTCTTTGTGGGAAACGGAATAAACAAGCTATTTGAACGGGCACTACCCGAAGATGCCAGAAACGAAGAAAACATCCTGCGCATCCGTACTCATTTCATCCCATATTACGATGAGCATAATGCAGACTTGAGTCGCCCTTATCCGGGAATCACCGAATTGTTATTGAATTTACAAGAAAAAGGTATCAAGATAGCTGTAGCATCCAACAAATACCAACGAGCTACACTAAAGTTAATAACACACTACTTCCCCAAAATTCAATTTGCATCCATCTTCGGTCAACGTGAGCAAATCCCTATCAAACCCCACCCACAAATCGTACTGGACATTCTTTCGCAAACCGGATTTACAAAAGAAGAAACTATTTACATCGGTGATTCCGGTGTTGATATGCAGACGGCAAACAATGCACAAGTAGAATCCATTGGAGTGACATGGGGATTCAGACCCCAATCGGAATTGGAACAGTTCCACCCCAATCACATTGTTTCTACGACTGAAGAAATCTTATCCATTATAACGGCATAAATCAAAAAAGAGACAACTTGACACAGATTCATTTTCATGCGCGCGTTCCTTATTATTATAACGAATTCAAGCTAAAAGTGAAACTTAAAATGAAAGACTTACATCTATTTACTGAATAATTCAAAAGTAAATTTACAACCAAACTCATTGAAACGTCCATTGACGTTATTCACAAAAAGTCCGAAATCAAAGATATGCGTACCTATTCCATACCCTAACTCTACATAGGGAGTCAGACGTTCTTCAAATAAGATTCCGGCATAAAGACGTTCACTATCAATCATTCGCGTATATTTTTTCAAATGAGGGACCAATAAAAAAGGAGCTTCATAGGTCAAATGTCCTCGTAGATAGTAACGTGAAGAGTTATACCAATGTCCATCAAGCAATTGAAAAGTTCCACCGATCTCATCATTCCAGCCAATCGGAAGATTATTACGGGTAAAATTGGCAAAATCCACAAAATAAACTTCATCTTGGTTCGTGAAAAATCCGGCTCCCAAACGATATGAAAGTTGACTCATCAACGAGAGCGGCAATTGCTGTTGCACATCCAATTCCGTTCGTTCATACGAGCCGGTACTTCCTAATACCCCCTTGAGTCCACGTTCATAGTCTAACAAGAAAGTCGGATAACGAGAACGAAGCTTTATTTTACGGCGTCCATTCATATAATAATATTGACCAGGAGTCCACTGTAACTTCAAACGAGGTGCAAAACTAATGTAAGCAGACTGTAATTCGGGCCACTCTTCAGCATGTATGTCCGGCAAAGATATTTCCGGTTTATCAATCACTGTACGCCGGTGTATAGAAACTCCGGTAGTCAGTTCCAATCCATTAACCAATTCTATCTGGTGACCTATTTGCAAATAAGAATCTCGGAAATAGTCCAGATTGAGTTTATCAAAATCCAACAGGCTGTCAGGTATGTGTTTGATTTCATCCATGACTCGACTCGTATGTATGCGGTTT
>JAFUNW010000060.1 GCA_017472905.1 Bacteroidaceae bacterium | reverse complement strand
GTTTCGCGCAGACTTACGATGTTGATGGTTGAGGCTCCGGTTCGTCCTTCGTGCATGAATGCTTCTTCCTCGCTGAGCGTAAGTCCGTATTCTTTCATTACTCTATGCCAAGCCTTTGCATGTGCCGGCATTGAGTCAAAAAGTATTCCGTCCATGTCAAATAGGACGGCTTTCAGGTTGATGTGTTCGTGTTGATGTCTCTCTAAATATTTCTGAATTGCTTGATTTATCATATAATTGATTTAAAAATTGTATCCAAAACTGACAAGGAATCCGACTTTGTTTGTACGGTCGCTCCAGTAAACGGAACCTTCCAGTGGGCCGATGAAACTATCGTATCCGTAAGTCAGACCGCATCCGAAGAAGTTGTCTTTTTGAAAAATGTTTTTGAGTTTGTCGCTATTGAGGGCGAAGTTTCCGGTTAGTGAAACATATTGGTTCGCTCCTATGCGTTGCTGTAGTTTAAGTGCAGAGACAACTGTCACTTGTTCGGTCATTTCCATGTAGCTGATTCCCATGAAAGGCATTTGTTGTTCGGTGTATCGTCCGAATGTCGGGCCGCCAATGGTGTTTCTGAGTGAGTAAGGAGTGTCTTGTTTCCATATACATCGTCCATATACAGCCGGATATATGGTGAATCTGCTATTGGGGGAGTAGGCCATTTCCCAAGAAAAATTCGCTATGGGAATGGCTGTTTCGCTTTTGTATCTCCAGAAATCGGTTGTGTAGAAGCGTATTCCGGCTGTCCACTTCATACCTTTGGTCGGATAGACGCGCTTATCAAAATTCTCAAAGAACATATTGAATGAATAGTTGAAAAAATATTCTTCGGAGTTACTTGTCGGTATTTGCAGTTCAGGGTGTACGAGCATGTTATTGTAGTGATAATTATCAAAAGCCACTCCTAAAACGCAACGGATGTCGTGCCAATTGCGTTGAAATATCCATTCAGCGTTGTGGTGAAGGAAAGAGTAATTAGAGATGCGCTCTCCTTTATTATAAAGATTAACGTCATGGTAGCTGAACTGATAGGAAAGAACGCTTTGCAGGGTTTGCTTTTTATTGATACCGAATGTATATCCCAATCGACCGTATCCGGCTTGCCCCAATCTGATAGTGAGGTCGGCTAAAGAACGGCGGTCTTGGTTGAGGGATACTTGGGCATTGAAAATGAGGGAAGCCAGTTTCTCATTATCAAACCTTACTCCTAGATTAAGCTTGTTTTCGTCTTGAATTTCCGGAACTATGGTTTTGATTGGGGGAATGCTGTCGCTCATGGATACAAGATGCTCCTCTCTCTTTATAGGTCGGAATTCTTCAGGTAAGTTCAGTTTTTTATTTTTTAGCTCGATTAGATTGTCCCATTGTTTACGTGCTGCAGTTTCTCCTCTTGCAAGAAGAGAATCAATGGCGTTCGGAGTAAAGCTTGTAGCAGAATATCCACTGACGTTTACTTTAATATGTATGTCGCTCTTATCTATATTCTCTTGATATTTGTTCTCAACAATAAGGTTGACTATTTGCCCAACGATGCTTGGAAGGGACACAAGATTATTGGCTTTTTTCAGACTGTCCTGTACATCTAC
>JAFUNW010000059.1 GCA_017472905.1 Bacteroidaceae bacterium | reverse complement strand
GTCGTTCTCCAAGGCATCTCTCCATGTGTTTTATTCATTAAGCCATAAGCTGAAAAATCTATATATGCTTCAAAAACATCATTAAAAAGAAATTCCTCTTCTTCGGAGAGTGTTATAATGTCACTTGTTTCTGGGGCAATACCACCAGCTCCATGTGATCTGAAATGTTCATATACACTTGGCACAACAGGACCATACATCCACGCCTCAATTTCCTCATCAAAAAGCGGAGAACCAAAAGCTGCAAGATGATACCCTTGTTGATAGTATAGCATCTTTTGCAACTTCATATTTGACATAAGTTCACCTGCATCATAATCAGTTGACTTTGCCAACAATTTGTTTGCAATTTCTAATGCTCTATAAGCCATAATAGTATCTATTTATGTTGCAAAGATACAACAATTATCCCAAGATGAAACACGTTAGCATGAAAAAATGTTGTTTTAGCATCATTTTTATCATCAATATCTCTATTATCAACATCATAGTCTTCTCTATTACCAACATTATCATCAATTTTATTAGTTAGTTTGAAAAGGGCGAATGATAGTGAAACCACTCGCCCAAGTCATATAATTTAGAAACAAGAAAAGAAATTAGATTTGCCAAGGATTTTTTACGGGTCATAGTCTCGCATAAAAGTGGCGATTGCGTATTCCGTCACGGGTTTATGCTCGTCATCCAGTTTGCGGGGTATTTGTGGGTTAATCTTCATTCTTGAAGCATCACGCAACCACATGATTGAAGTTTCATAGTCTGTGATACGAGGAACTTGCTGATTAATCAACAAGTTCTTTTTCTTTTTAGTTCATAGGACTTTCAGGAGGCTTTCAATAAAAGCGTCTACGAATGTCGCTAATGAAACAGAAAAACGTCTACTGAAACCCTGAAAAAGACAGAGGGGCGACATGCTGCCGCCCCTCTACTATCAGGTTGATAAGTTATTCAAAACTTATTTCTTAACTACCATTTTCACAGTGGTTACTGTACCATCGGCATAAAGGGTCTTCTTAACGATTACACCTTCTACCGGCTCGGTCAATTCTACACCGTTCAATGTGAAGTACTTCACTGCTACAACTTCCTTGCCGGCCTCTACATTGTCGATACCAACCAATTCATTGTTCTCAGCAATGAAGGCTGCCTCAGCCTCTTTCATCTTCGTAACAGCAGCAGTCAAGTCTTCAACGGTTGACATACCCCAAGGACTAGCCAATTCATCGATAATACCCTTCACGTTAGCGATGGCATCTGCCAAACCTGCGTTGTCAACCGGGTTCTCATACTTAGCATAAGTAGCCTCGGCAGCTTCAACTGCAGTCTGAGCCTCAGCAATGGCTTTCTTCAATGCTGCGATAGCAGGTTCATCAGCCAATTCAACAGCAATGATGAAGCAAGCTTGCTCACCGGTGTTGGTGAAAGTGATAACATCTTTCACTCCGTTCAACGGGAATGAGATGGCATCGCAAGAACCGGCTACGTAACCCTCTGTTACAACTGAATTATCTTCTTGGCGAACACCGTCTACAAAGATATTCATCAGTGTAGCAGTCTCGGCTGTGTAATTGGTTCCGGCAACCTCTTTCCAGTAAGAAGAACGATAACCGTATCCGGTATTGTCCTTACCATCTACACCGGTGTTATCTGCGCGTTTACCAGCATTGTGGTTGATGTAGCTGTAGAAAGTAATCTTGGTAGCAATCTTTCCTTGCGGCAAGTAAAGAGTATTTTGTGCACCGTTGCTCAACTTGATGGTAGTTCTTTCACCGGTAGTTCCATCAGGAAGAGGAACGTTAATCTTATTGGCAGCAGAGTATTCCTTACCTGTATTTCCTGTCAATTCCAGAATCAAGCCTTCTGCTGTATCGCCGGCGTTACCAACCAAACGATTTTTCTTTTCAGTACCTTCGATAGAACCGACAGTAGCGTTACCCCAAGCGAAGAGGTAAGTCTCAGTAG
The DNA here is from genome assembly GCA_017472905.1 of Bacteroidaceae bacterium. Classification (GTDB taxonomy): domain Bacteria; phylum Bacteroidota; class Bacteroidia; order Bacteroidales; family Bacteroidaceae; genus Phocaeicola_A. Next base: position 5,386 of record JAFUNW010000059.1, on the reverse strand, counting down.
CCATGTTCTCATAGATGAATGCTTCGCGAGCAGCTTTCAAAGCTTCGATAAGCTGTGCATACTCTTCGGGAGTGCCATAGAGATCATCAAAGTTCTTCACTTCTGAAATAGCATTGGCAAAGCCGGCTTCGTCACTCGGATTTTCGTAAGAAGCATACAATTCTTCACACTCAATCAAAAGGATTGTATTAGTCTTCGGTTCATACCATTGTTTCAAGGTTGCAATCCACGATTCAACTTCATCTACAGAAGTAGGATTAGCCAAACACTCTTCGATAACCGGAGCTGCACCGCTGTCAAATTCTTGTACCCAAGCCAAGTACATTTCGCCATAAGTTGCATCTTCTTTATCCAATTCACCGAGGAAGAGATTGATTTCATCATACAATTCTTGCAAGTTTGCAACTGCAGCTTTCAACTCGGGAGACATCGCCTTCTTGTTGAAGATCAATTGGAACTCATCGAAGCTAGACCAGTTAGCAGAAGCAGCAGCTGACGGATTGAAGACAATCTTCAATACACCGTCTTCACCTACAGTGATGTCTGCACTTTGGTTGCCCCAACCGTTACCTAACTCACCGCCTGTATTACCTACAGAAGTTCCGGTACTGCTAGCTGTGTTCTCGCCGCTGGTTAAAGTCATGGTCAATGTAACACCGGCAGAAGCACGAGATACACATTTCACGGTATAGTCACCGGCAGGCAAGTTTGTGATTTCTTGTGTCAAAGTCACATTCCAGCTAGCAGCATTCCAGTTATCAGTATCGAAATAAGGATTGGTTTGACCGGAATAGTGTTCATTGTTACGAGTAATCAAAGCATCACCCTCTTTCACCCAACCATTCAAACCATCGTTAGCTTCGGGGTTTACAATATAAAGATCAGTAAAGTCAAGCGGTTCACCATCTACCGGTTTCACAGTCTTGGCAAATGCAATTTTAGCAGCAGCCAATTTTGCCACTTCGTCAGCAACGACAGCCGTACCGGCTTCGTAAGCGCTCTTGGCAGCCTCGATTGCTTCGCTCAATCCACAAGTCAAAGACTCAACTGTACCATATTTTTCGTCCCAAGCAGTAAACAATGCTTCTGCATCGGCAATGGCAGTGTTCAGTTTTGCATAATCAGCGATAGAAGCTTCTGCAGCTGTTACAGCAGCAGACAAATCAGCAGAAGCTTTCGTCAAAGCATCTTTAGAAGGAGCAGCAGCAACAGTTTCAGCAGCAACGATAGCAGCATCCAAAGCAGTCTTTACATCAGCACCCATTTTACCTTCAACAGCTTTGGCTGCAGTAATTTGAGCATTCAAAGCCTCTACTGCGGCAGAGTTGTCATATCCCAAATAGGTCAAACGGAAGTCATCCGCTCCGGCCCAAAGATTACCATCTGTATTACATTTGAAACCTATTTCAAGTTTACCATCAGCTGTAACAATAATATCAGTAACGGTAACCCATTGCCAACCGCGACCGAGTTCATTTCCTGTAGAACTTACACCGGTCATCGAAGCTGATTTTTCTTCTGCACCAATTGCATAAACTGTAACACCGGCTAAATCCTGAGAACCACGAAGCGCAGCTTTCAATTCATACTTACCTTCAGGAAGTCCGGTCACAACTTGGTATTGATGTTCACCGTCACCGTTCCATGAATCCATGTAAGTATTATCGGGAGCATTGTCATATTGTTCACCACTGTTTCCACGATAGTTACTCCATCCGGTTCCATTGGCTACCACAGCATTCGTAATACTGCCGGTCATATCCATCGGATTCTCCGGAGATACTTGTGCTAAGTTGTAATCTTTTACAGCATCAGCCAACGCAGCTTTAGCTTCTTCAATGTCAGCCATTGTTGCAGCAGTATTGTCTGCTACAACTTGAGCAGCATCGATTGCGCTCTTCAAAGCAGCCGCTCCAACGCCACTACCATCTCCATAAAGGGTTGTAGCTTCTGCAATGGCGTTGTTCAAGTCGGTCTTGTCTATGCCATAATAAAGCAATTTCACATTGTCTACATACAGTTTAGCTCCGTCATTAGAGCTTCCGCTAGAAGTTGTAAAACCTAAGCTGATAGTTACATCTTGAGTTGTAGCAACATTAAACTCTACAGTTTCACTTAACCATTCACCTTGAGCTGCAGTTTTCAATGTTCCATAAGTAGCAGTACCGTCTGCCAAAATAGTACCACAGTAATTTGCAAAAATACCGGTCTTACTATATTGATTGATCACATTGTAAACCAATGCATATTTACCTTCGGGAAGGCCGGCAGCTACTTGAGTAATAATAGCCTTGTCTCCCCAACCGGCAGAAAGGTGCAAACAAGCTCCACCATTTCCTGCATTATCTGCAGCCGGAGTCATTGTAGCATTCTGTCCATTAGCCACAGCAGCAGTCTGTCCGTATTCACCGGTAGAAACCTGAGCTGCATTGTTGCTCATTACAACTTTTTGAGTCCACTCAGGAACTGCAAAAACATTACCATCACGACCATCTGTACCAATACCGGTCAATTTCTCTGCATTGGGTGTTTCACCACCTGCTACAGTGAAACAGATAGGCGCTGTCTCAAAGTCCGCATTCTTTAAATACTGACTCGTGACATCCGTTTGAGCTTGTAACCCTAAGGTCCAAACTCCGGCGATCAAAGCCGCCGTCAACTTCGTAAAATTTTTCTTCATTTCACTTTGTTTTGAATCGGTTAATAAATATATTTAAATCACACATAAAGTCTTTTGAAATAAGTCTGTCACCCAATTACACCTTATTTAATATATGGGACTCTCACTTTCTGCGTCACCACCTCTCCCTGCGGAGTTGTCAGAACCACGATATAGAGTCCACCGACCAAGGATTGCAACGAAACCGAGCGACAATTTTGTCCGGTTAATCTGCAAACTCCTTCGAGTGTATAGACAGATACTTTGCTACACAAGGTGGAGAGTATCAGCTCGTCTCCCAGCACAACGGCCGCAGGTTTCGGAGCCATCACTTCCGTTGCTACTCCCGCAGGTGAAAGCGGAATCTTTTGAGCCGCCGAATTATACACTTGACAATTCAATCGATTCTCCTTATCCACATTCGCTACAAAAGCAACCACTTTCATGTTTTTCGCATTCAACGTATCAGGAAGAAGAGTGGTATATCGCTTTTCATATCCCTCTTTGAGAGAAATTTCGTCTCCCCATGTCTCACTCAGGCATTGACGTGCCACCGTTTGATGGATGTATTCCCCGCCGGTTCCGGATTGATTGGTAGAGAAGAGGCTGTCTTCCGTAAGAAAGAGGAACAAACGCGGATTATCTTGCGTAGGCAACAACTCCTTTCCTTTGACGCATATCGTTAATTCACGATTGGGGGCCAGCTCTTCGACAGCGAGTTCTACCGTAGCAAAAGCCGGCACTTTCAAGGCTTCGTCCAACAGCTGTGTCACATAGGTCTTGGTTGTTTTCTTCACTACCGGTATTCCCTCTTCCACCAAATGGGGATAACTGTCCGAAAAGCTCGAACGGTCGTACATCACAGAAGGAGCCGACAATTGGTGACTGCCATAGAACCACTCATACTCCAAACTAGCATCGATGGTATATTTATCGCTGTAAAATGCAGCATGGTGCGTAATCATGTTGACGCGATCGCGATGTTCATTCTCCTCGATAGCCTCTTCCACATTCCGGTGTCCGGCCGGACATTCCGGGCAAGGCTCCGTAGAAAACATCTCTATCAATACGTTTCTATCTACGAAATCATCGCGGCAGACAACCGAATAGTTTCCGGAAGATATTCGTTCGGAAGTATCCTGATTCGGTTTTCCATTCACTGACGCCAACGTGAATTGCAATTCGTGATCTCCGACAGCCAACAAAGGCAATTCGGCTGTAATCGTCTTTTTCACCCGTGTCGCAATCGACAAATCTTTCACCTCGATGGTTCCGGCAGGAATTCCGTTGTCGGTATAAGTCAATTGCACACTCTTGATGGTGTCTACGCCGTTGTTCTGAACCTGAGCGGTAAGTACCAACGAAGTTTGAGGATCAGCATACTTGCTCATTTTGGTCGAGGTAAGCGTTGCATAATTTCGAGGAAGGTTTTCGCCTTTCGCAATGGCATAAACGGCTACGGCATACCCTTCTTCGTAGCGTTGCCATTCTCCATTCCGCCAAATAAACTCTTCTCCTTTCTGATAGAAAGTGGTAATCATTACAGAACGTCCCTGCGCCGTCACCTTGTATCCGATATACAGCGCTTCTCCCGTAAGTGTGAACGGTTTGTCTAAAGTTACCGAATTCCAACGCCCGGCCGTATAGTTCTTGACCGGTTGTTCGTAATCGTATGTATCCTTATTCAAATCTGTCGTAATGAAAAGTGTCAAATCAGTCGCTCCATTCTGTCCGATGATAAAAGCCAGATCCGTAATTTGACTACCCTTGCACAATTCGGTTATCGTTTTCGACAAAAGCGTAGCTGCACCGCAACGTCCGTCATCACCGGAATCTTCGTAGCCGATTCTCTTATCGGAGCTATTCCCCAGGCGTAACGAATCTACGGCAGCAAAAGCCGGCATACTTCCGAACCAAAGAAGCAACAACAGGATGTTAGCAATACTCTTTTTCATCGTAATCATTTCTATATTTCAGCCGCGAATCCTTACCATTGAATTTTTCGGCTTACACTTTTCTCCCCGACAGAGACTTTCACCAAATAAATGCCTCCGAGCATTTCAGGAAGTTGCAAAGAGGATGTCTCACTTACATACAGTTCCTGCGCCCATACTCTTCTGCCACTGAAGTCAAATACTTCAACAAACACATCGGAAGCATCTTGCACCGCCACGTTGATGCAATGTCCGCCAACCGGAGTAATGCAAACCTCATCACCCGTCAGCACCGTTTCCACACCGTCCAATCCGACAATCGGCATGTGGCAGGCATTGACTATAAATCCGGTAGAAGCGTCTATCAACAGGGCAACAATGGAAGTCTTACTCAAATTATTCACCATGCCTTCGGGAATAACGTAGGTCAATTCATTCGTATAGATTTTACCTCCTTCAACAGGCGATGGGAAGCCGGCATCCAATCCGTCATAACTTTCGGCCACAGCGCCACGTGCCACATGATCATAAAGCATGGGAACTTCGTTGGCTCCTCCGCCAAAACCTCCGATACCGGGAATGGTATCATGCAAGCCATACGTATCAATCGTTTGATAAATGGGTGCAGTAAATGAATTGGTCTGTTTATAGAGTGTTCCGTCCGGAGCCGTCACATCATCTTCCAATATAATCATGGCGATGTTGTATCCTTTGTGCTGCAGATCTTGAATGAAACGAGTTTCAAGCGAGATTTTCACTTCATACGGATTGGCAGCATCCGCTTCGGCCGTAC
>JAFUNW010000058.1 GCA_017472905.1 Bacteroidaceae bacterium | reverse complement strand
GGTGAACCCCGATTATGCCAACAACGACAATACGGGATGGAGCGGGACTACTCCGGCTTTTCAAACGTATCAGAATGCTGAACATTACAACAAAAAGTTCAATACCTACCAAGATTTGGAGAATCTCCCGAACGGGGTGTATGCAGTAAGTGTAAAAGGTTTCTATCGGGCGGGTAGCAAAGATGAAGCTGCTGTAGCTTTTGAAAAAGGTAACAACCAATTTGCCAAGCTCTATGCCAAGACCGGCACAGACAGCTTGAATGCCGGCATCACCAACATGTTTGCCGGTGCACAAGAGCTTGCTACCGGTGTAAACGGCGAAACTACCGGAGTAATCGATGGCAAATTATATTACATCCCCAACACCATGCAAAGTGCCGTTCCTTACTTGGCAATGGAAGCTTACAAGACGACCTTGTTCTTCTCTACTGAAGACGGGAATATTCGCATCGGTGTGAAGAAAGACTCGTTGATTGGAACCGACTGGACAATCTTCGATGATTGGACATTGGCTTACTACGGCAATGACGAAGCTGCTTACCAAAGTTGGCTGGACTTTGCAAAAAGCAAAGCTCCTCGATTTGATGATGTAGTTCTGACAGCCGGTTTGCTTGATGCATACAATGCACTGTTGTCCGATAATTCGGTATCCAACAAGGCCGAAGTGCTTTCCGCTATTCACGCATTGGAAGAAAAAGCCGCTGAATTGAATGTCAATAGCGAAGCATGGATGGCGTATGACAAAGTTTTCAAAGATTTGCAAAGTATAGTCCAAGACCCGTACTTACCCGAACTTGGAGAGATTACTAATCTCTGCAAAGAATATTACGAGCAAACCGCTCTTGGAATTATCCAAAACCGCTTATTGACAACCGAAGAGATCATTGCCGAAATACAGAAGGTGCAAGATTTGCTTGATCAATTTATAACAATCTCTTCCATTGATGTTAATCAAAGTGAATCTGCTTATACAAGGGTAGAACTAGATGGTGAAATTCTTCGTTGCACCTCTCCCACAGCTACTTTACTGGAAGTATATACCCCGACCGGAATAAAAGTCGGAGAAGCAACATTCCAAAACGGAGAAGCTGTAGTGGAAGTAAGTGAAAACAGTCTTCCTTCCCTTTATCTCTATGTTGTCATCTATCCCGATGGTACGCGAAGCTGTGGCAAGGTGATGGGGAAATAGAAAAAGTGTGGGTGTGCATAATTGACTTTTTATAAAACACAGAGACACGAAGACACAGAGTACTTTTATAAGTTCCTGATTATCTGATTAGGAAAAAACCTTTGTGACTCTGTGTCTTTGTGTTATTTTGCACACTCTGTTGTTTAAAGATTGAAAAGCACTTCATTAAAACGGGAATAGCAAAGGTAGGACGAATATCATCACAATACCCATGATGATTTGCAGGGGGAGTCCTACTTTGACGTAGTCCATGAAGGTGTATTGTCCGGCCGGCATGACCAAGGCGTTGGGAGGAGTGGAGACGGGAGAAGCAAAACACATGCTGGCCCCTAATGTAACTGCAAATAAGAATGGATGCGGACTCGCTCCTATCTGAATTGCTGATGACATGGCAATGGGAGCCATCAAGACGGCTGTGGCTGTATTGCTGATAAACATGGTCATCAGTGAGGTCGTGAAATAGATTCCGGCCATTAAAGCAGTGGGACCGTATGCTCCTAATCCGGCAACCAATGAGTTGGAGAGATATTCCGAAGCTCCGGTCTTTTCCAAAGCCAAAGACATGGGCATCATTCCGGCAATCAGTACAATGCTTTCCCAGTTGATGGTTTTATAAGCTGCTTCGACATTTCGAAAACATCCGGTCAGTACCATCAAGATTCCGGCAATCATGACTGCAGTTACCGGTTCTACCGGTATGAAATCAAAGACCATCATGGCAATCATGAGTATCATGATACCGGCAGACACCGGTGCTTTGTAGTCAAGAGTGACTTTGGCGGCTTCGTTTAAGGGTTGTCCCAGCACTACCCATTCTTCGTCTTCTTGACTGAGACGAGCTATGTTGGCCCATCTTCCTTGTACCAACAGTACATCTCCCGAATGCATGCGTTGGTTCTTCAATCCGTGAAGAATATATTCTCCTTTTCGCCGGATTCCCAATACATTTAAATTGAATTTCTGTCTGAATCCGGTTTCCATGACTGTTGAATTGATGAGCTTGGAAGCCGGCATCAGTACGATTTCTGCAATACCTATGTCGTAGAAGTCCAAAACTTTGCGGCTGCCTTGCTCTTTTACGTTGCTGTCATCGAGCAGTTCCAATTTGTATTCGCTTGCAAAACGTTCTGCTTTTTCGTCTCCTCCCATGACATAGAGAATGTCACCGGTCTCCAAGAGCGTAGTCGGTCCGGCCATATTCTGGCTGACACTCTTTACCAATCGTTTGGTGTGCGAATTCTTTTCTCTTCTTACCTCAAAGATGGTAACTCCATACCGGTTATGGACATCCAATTCAGCTGCTGTTTTTCCCAATAGCAACGAGGAGGAGGTTACGCGCAATCGGTTAAGGTTGCTGATTAGTTGATATTCGTCAACCAATTCATTGAGTGATTTGCTTTTGCGAGAGTTCTCATTTCCTTTTTCTTTTTTCTTGGAAAGAAACAATTTGGTCAAAGGAAGCAGGACCAATGTTCCAACCAAAACACAGATCAGACCGACCGGAGTGAAAGAAAAGAATGAAAGCGGTTCGAATCCGTTGGCTGTGAGAGCATTTTGAATGACCAAGTTGGGAGGAGTACCAATCAATGTCATCATACCTCCCATGCTGCTGGCAAACGCCAACGGCATCAACAGTCTGGATGGGTTCATTCCGGAGCCGGCAGCCATGCTGACTACAATCGGAAGCATGAGTGCAACCGTACCGGTGTTGCTGACAAAGGCTCCGATGGCAGAGGTAACAATCATAACCAGAACGAAAAGGCGTATTTCGCTATCTCCGGCCAGTTTCAGAAGTTTGCTACTGATCATCTTGGCCAAGCCGGTTTGGAAAATAGCTCCTCCGACAACGAAAAGGCCAACCATCATAATGACAACGGAGTTGGAGAATCCGGACAACGCTTCTGCCGGCGTCAATATCTGAAAGAGTAGCAGTAATATCAACGCACAGAGTGCTACAATGTCGGAACGGAGTTTGCCGTTTACGAAGAAAATGGCAGAAAGTGCCAATATTGTTAAGGTGATTCCCATGTCTTTTTATTCCTCCTCGTACATTTTATTAATGGTTTCGGCATAGTTTTTGTTCAAGGCTGCCCGTTTGATTTTGAGGGTATTGGTCAGTTCTCCCCGTTCCATGCTGAAAGGTTCGGGCAGAAGAGTGAAACGCTTCACCTGTTCGTAATGAGCAAATTGTTGTTGCAAGGTGTCGATGCGTTCTTTCATCATGCGGATGATCTCCGGATGTCGGAGCAGTTCCTCCATCGATTGATAGTTTATTGCGTGCTCTTCGGCATAAGTCTTTAACAATCCATAGTCGGGGATAATCAAAGCCGAAACGAATTTGCGTTGGTCTGCGATGATTGCTATCTGGTCGATGTATCGATCTACCACCAATTTGGTTTCAATGGCTTGCGGAGCAATATACTTTCCGTTGGATGTCTTAAACAAATCTTTGATTCGCTCAGTCAGATATAAAACTCCGTCTTTCAGATAACCGGCATCTCCCGTATGGAACCATCCTTCGCTATCGATTGCTTGCCGGGTAATCTCTTCTTTTCGGTAATATCCCTTGGTGATGGATTTTCCGCGTAGAAGAACTTCGTTGTTTTCTCCTATCTTGACTTCCAAGTCGGGCATGACGCGTCCGACAGCTCCTATCTCATACCGGTCTTTCCAGAAACAAGAGACCGTAGCGGTAGATTCGGTCAATCCATATCCGGCAAGCATGTTGATACCTACTGAATGTACGAACTCTTCTACTGCCGAGGGGATGGCAGCACCGGCTGTCGGGAAGAAGTTTCCGTTTTCAATACCGATGGTCTTTTTCAATAGTTGGTAGATGGTTTTTTCATAGAAAGCATATTTCATACGGATACCCAAAGGAGGGGTCAGCCCTTTTCTTCGGTAATCGATGTTGTAAATCTTACCGGTATGAATGGCGTCCAGCATGAGTTTTTTCTGAACCCCTGTGGATTGGGCTATTTTCTCTTGTACGCCGGCATATACCTTTTCCCAAAAGCGAGGTACGGCACACATCACTGTAGGACGTATCTCCTTGATTGTTTTTTGAATGTCTTGCGGACGTAGGTTGATGCAGACCATACAGCCTACATGCAGGCAGAGGAAAGTCCAGGCCTTTTCGAAAACATGGGTTAACGGAAGGAAATTCATGGAAATGTCTTGCTCGGACATGTCCGTTAAGACGATGTCGTGTGTACGGAATTGCTCCAAATAGCAGGAATGGTGCAACATGACTCCTTTGGCATCTCCGGTAGTCCCTGAAGTGTAGAGGATGTTGGCTAAGTCGGTCTCTTTGGCACGTTGGGTGCGGTCGGCAACCGTTGCAGCGTGAGGCAGCTTGTCTCCTAGTTTCAGGAACTCCTCGAAATAGATGGAGTGGGTGTCCTGCGCGTTGCGTTTCACCGAGTTGTCAAATATGATGAGCTTTTCCAATGTATGGCAATGGGGGATAACCCTCCACGCGGTGTCGTATTGGCTTTGCTCTCCGACAAACAGGTAGCGTATGGAGGCATCGTTCACGATGTATTGCACTTGTGCTTCCGAACTGGTGGCATAAAGTGGCACCGTTACGGCACGATTGGCAAAGGCAGAGAAGTCTACGTAGAGACATTCGGGCTTGTTTTGTGAAAACACTCCGATGTTTTCTTCTTCTTGAATACCTAAAGACACCATTGCGTTTGCTGACAAATGGATAAT